>JAJRUS010000067.1 GCA_024277675.1 bacterium
CCGTTCAAGCTGAAAAGGACAGCGGAAAAGATAAGCGCCAGGAGCGGGTTGGCTATATATGCTACAGTTCATGAAGGCCATGGGAGTGGATAGTTTGGTAACTGAATATATGCCCAAGCCCGGTTCAGGGAAAGGGATATTCAGTATAAACTATGTGCAGTCAATTTCCATGATGTTGTATGGAGGAGGAGAGAGTATAGAGGATGTAAGGGAGATTAGGGGAGACAAAACACTGCGGGAAGCGATTGGACTTACGCAAGTTCCGTCGGCCTCCGCCACAGGCCAAGCGAATGGGAGTAAACGGCGGCATAATCGGGCTGGAGAAGGTCAACCGAGAGGTAACCGAAAGTTACTGAAGCGGGACAAGCGGAAAGGCTATACTCTGATAATTGAGGCACAACCCTTATTTTCTCCTGCCAAAATCAGCATAAAGTGCTTGAAAGAAAGATGCAGCAAAACCAATTGTCTATTTTTGGGACTTTACAAGGTATTTTGAGTTATGCTAGCATGAATTATAGTGGAAAACTTTTTACCGCAGAACCGGCAGAGGGGAATAATGTCAAATGACAAAGGAATGCCAAAGCCTAAATGACAAAAATTTTGACATTTGGATTTTGGACTTTATTTGAGCTTGGGTCATTGACTCTTTGGATTTTGACATTTGACATTTATACTAGGAGGTGGTTATGTCAGGGCATTCCAAGTGGCATTCCATTAAGCATAAAAAGGCTGTAGTGGATGCTAAGCGGGGCAATATATTTACCAAGTTAATTAAAGAGATTACGGTGGCGGCTCGCATAGGCGGCGGCGATGCGGATGGTAATCCGCGGTTGCGGTTGGCGATTCAGCGGGCCAAAGACGCCAACATGCCCCATGATAATATCAACCGGGCCATAAAAAAGGGTACCGGTGAGTTGCCCGGAGTAAGTTATGAGGATGCCTGTTATGAGGGCTATGGCCCGGGTGGAGTGGCGGTACTGGTCGAAGCCATGACCGATAATAAAAACCGTACCGTATCTGATCTGCGCCACATATTATCCAAACAGGGGGGTAATATGGGGGAGAACGGCTGCGTAGCCTGGATGTTCCAGAAAAAGGGCTTAATCCTGGTCGAACGTGAACAAATAGGCGAGGATGAATTACTGGATATCGCTCTGGAGGCAGGCGCCGAAGATATGAAAGCCGAAGAAGCCGGTTATGAGATTACTACTACTGTCGAAGACTTTGAAGCGGTAAAGCAGGCAGTCGAGGATAAGGGAATTACACCCTCGATGGCTGAGATAACCATGATACCCCAGACCACCATAAAGCTGGAGGGTAAAACGGCGCAGCAAATGCTCCTGCTGATGGAGAAACTGGAGGAACACGAGGATGTGCAACAGGTACATGCCAACTTCGACATCTCCGAAGCAGAATTAACCCGGCAGGGCCTGGATTAATTATACAATTTCGCAACCGGAACTAAAGTTTTGAGGAACCCTGGCTTTTGGCAGGTATGGTCTGCTTTAATCAAAGGGGACTATTGTCCCCGGGAGATTTAGATAATGCGTATATTGGGCATAGATCCGGGTATGGGAGCCACCGGTTACGGGGTGCTGGAAGAGCGGGATAACCGGCTGATTCCTTTAGGATATGGGGCTATTAAAACCAAGGCCGCTTTACCGCTGGCTTCCCGGTTGCACCAGATATATACCCAATTACAAGCGGTAATGGCCGAATATAAGCCTCAGGTGGTAGCGGTAGAAGAGGTTTTTCTGGCGCATAATGTAAAATCGGCATTTAAGTTGGGTCAAGCCAGGGGAGCGGCGGTGCTGGCCGCCGCTAACAGTAAGCTGCCGTTATATGAATATTCAGCCCTGGCGGTGAAACAGGCAGTGGTAGGTTATGGCCGGGCCGATAAGCATCAGGTGCAGTCCATGATTCAAGTGCTGCTTAATCTCAAAGAAATCCCCGAACCAAACGACGCCGCCGATGCACTGGCGGTGGCGGTTTGCCATATACAGACAGCTAGATTTAAAGCCAGGTGTCAAGTAACTGCTAAGTGATTGGATTTCATTTATGATTGCTCATATCAACGGCAAAATAATTTATAAATCCCCGGAAGCTGTTATAGTGGATGTGAGTGGGGTGGGTTATGAATTGCTGATACCGCTTTCTACTTATTACAACCTGCCTCAAACCGGAGAAACTGTGAATTTGCATGTTTATACCCATGTCAGGGAAGACGCATTACAGTTGTATGGTTTTTGGAGTCGGGCGGAAAAGAGACTATTCGGACAGCTAATCGGAGTATCCAAAATCGGCCCGCGCCTGGCGCGCAATATCCTCTCCGGCCTACCGACGGAACAGCTGAGACAGGCCATTATAACCGAAGATGTAGCCGCTATAACTACTATCCCCGGTATCGGTCGCAAGGTAGCCGAACGCCTGGTAATGGAGCTTAAGGATAAATTAGCCGCCGCCATGACCGAAGCCGAGAAGCTATTGGTAGAGGAAGATGAAAAGCATAAGGACAAAATCAGCGATGTAGTGTCGGCGCTGGTTAATCTTGGCTATAAACCGGAAGCCGCCAAGGCCGCCGCCAGAAAATCACTGCAGGATTTAGGGCCTGATGAGAAGCTGGAGGGATTGCTGAGACGCTCATTAGGCTTATTAACCAGACATTGACGGATAAGCACCACACAGCCTGCAACCACAAATCCTATCTAAAAAGAGGAAACACGGTTTCTAACATACCATGTTCCCTTAATAAATAGTTCAATTTAAGCAGCAAACGGTCGCATAGAATATTTTCGATTTATATCCCGCAGGCGGCAGATTACTTTCAGGAAAATTTGCTGCTGTAGTTCAATGCCTTCTCTTTTAGCTTCCCTTATAATCCGCTCATAGTCATTATTCTTCAGCCTCAATACTTCTGTTTCTTCAACGGCTTTGGCTCTGGCTGAATGGTAATCCTGGTTTAAAAAAGAAATCTCACCAAAAAATTCACCCGCTTCATAAACCGCTATGCTTTGCTCTTTACCTTCTTTAACCGGGATTGATATTTCTACCTCACCTTTTTTGATGAAGTATAAATAATCACCCTTGTCACCTGAATCAAATATAATTTCGTTTATATGGTGACTTTTCTCTTCAACCAGTTCAGCAATCTTTTCCAGATTGGCCTCGCTTATGTTTTCAAAAGCTGAAAACAGCCTTAATTCATGGGTCTTAATCATTTACTACACTCCTCTTTTTAGTACAGGATATTAAATAATTTTTTATGCCTCATAAGTGGACTTGAAAATCGCTTAAAACATACCAATAATTTTTTAAAATGCAAGCAAAAAATTCGATAAAATTAAATAAAACAACGTTTTATATAAACAACTACAATCATAATTAACTGATTTTCCTCAGTTGGTTCAATCCCAACTTTTTTTATTAAAACTTATGAATAAAATATTTAAAACAATATTTTACCCCGCATTATTCACAAAATTACAGGTATGGCGTAGACTATATAACCCTGTCCCGCCCGAAATGATGGGAGGGTACAGGCTACTCTCCTGCCGGGGCTTACATAAATCGTCAGCCAAAAGTGTCCATAACCGGGATAAAGCTGGGTTGACACTTGGAAATCAGTCTGTTAGTTTTTATGTAAAGGATGTAGCGTATTTAAACCAATAGTTAGCGGATACTGTATAATGCCCGATTTCAAGTTACAGGCGGAGTTTCCTCCCCAGGGGGATCAGATACAGGCCATAGAGGCCCTGAGCCGCCATATTATGGCTGGGGTGCGGCATCAGGTGTTGTTGGGGGTTACCGGTTCAGGAAAAACCTATACCATGGCGGCGGTTATTAAAGAAGTACAGCGGCCGACTATTGTAATTGCCCATAATAAAACGCTGGCCGCTCAATTGTACGCTGAATTTCGCCATTTCTTCCCCCACAATGCAGTGGAGTATTTTGTCAGCTATTACGATTACTATCAGCCCGAAGCCTACCTCCCGCAAACCGATACCTATATCGAGAAAGATTCTTCTATTAACGAGCAGATCGAGCGCCTGCGCCTGTCAGCCACCCGCTCGGTATTGGAGCGCCGGGATGTAATTATCGTAGCCAGTGTATCCTGTATCTATGGTTTGGGCTCACCGGAGGATTTTCTGAATATGACCCTGCGGCTAAACCTGGGCAGCCTGATGCCGCGGCAGGCCATCTTGCGGAAATTGGTTGATATCCGTTATACCAGAAATGATTATGATTTTAAGCCCGGCAGTTTCAGGGTGCGGGGAGACGTAATAGAGATTTTTCCGGGCTATGAGGATCATGCGGTGCGGCTGGAGTTATTTGGTAATGAGCTGGAACAGATATCTTTAATCAATCCACTTACGGGCAAGGTCAAGCAAGGGTTGGAGAAAATCACTATTTGCCCCGGCAGTCATTTTGCTATCCCTGAAGATAAGTTGAAGCGGGCGCTGGCCAGTATTCGGGATGAACTCAAGCAGCATCTGGCCCGGCTCAGGCGGGAAAATAAACTGCTGGAGGCCCAGCGGCTTGAACAGCGCACCTTGTTCGATCTGGAGATGATGCAGGAGGTCGGGTATTGCCAGGGGATCGAGAATTATTCCCGTCACTTAAGCGGGCGTCGGCCGGGGGAACCACCCCCTACACTGATGGATTATCTGCCGGCGGATGCGCTTATAATTATCGATGAAAGCCATGTTACCATCCCGCAGATCAGGGGCATGTACCATGGGGATCGCTCGCGCAAAGCATCTTTGGTGCAGTATGGCTTCAGATTGCCGTCAGCGCTCGATAACCGCCCGCTTACCTTTGAAGAATTTGGCGCTTACCAAAACCAGATAGTTTATGTTTCGGCTACTCCCGCAGGCTATGAACTTGAGCTTGGTCAGGGAAAAGTGGTGGAACAAATCATCCGGCCTACCGGTTTAACCGATCCGCAGATCAGAGTAAAACCGGCTAAAACCCAAGTGGACGACCTGTTACATGAAATAAGGGCTCGTGTAAAGCGAAATCAGCGGGTATTGGTAACCACGCTTACTAAGCGCATGGCCGAAGATCTCACCACTTATTACCATAACCTGGGCGTAAATGTACGCTATCTGCATTCGGAAATTATCACCCTGGAGCGAGTGAAAATTATCCGGGAGTTAAGATTGGGGGAATTCGATGTGCTGGTTGGGGTCAATTTGCTGCGGGAAGGTCTGGATATTCCAGAGGTCAGCCTGGTAGCCATTCTGGATGCCGACAAGGAGGGCTTTTTACGTTCAACCGGCGCATTGATCCAGACCAGCGGTCGGGCCGCCCGCCATGTTGATGGCGAGGTCATTATGTATGCCGATACCTTCACTAAATCTATGCGGGCCGCTATAGAAGAAACCCGGCGCCGCCGTAAAATACAAGTTAAGCACAATCAAAAACACCACATTACCCCGGCCTCAATCAAAAAGGAAATTGATAGTGGCGGACTGGGACGCCTCGGTGGGGCTGATTATTATACCGTCCCCCTGACGCTTGAGCCAAAGCCTGAATTTGAGACACTCTCACTGGAGGAACTGAAGCAACAGATGAGCCAGGCAGCGGAAAAACTGGAGTTTGAGCAGGCAGCCTGGTTAAGAGATAAGATTACAGCTATGCAGACAGCGCAAAAATCAATTAAACGCTACAAAATCTAAAGTCCGACAGATCTCTAGTCTTTTTTAATCTTTTCTAATTCCTTAACTCCCGGTTGGAAGAAAGAGATTAGATCTTCCCTAAGCATTGGGTAAGCATATTCTTCATAAAGGGTTGCCGTTTCGCTATCCAGCGGATAAATCAAATAATTATTTATGGCAAAATCTACAAAGGCATCAAATTCTTTCAGATTCTCTTCAAATTCACTGACTCCACTTAACAGCCGGAAGGTAAATACTATTGGCCCTACTCTCACGAAATAATATTTTCTTTTGAAATCACCCTTATGCCAGATATAACAATCACCCTTTACTTCAATTAGATCGATACCTTCTATAGACGTAAATTTTTCCCCATGTAATTTACAATGATCTGCACCCTGACGATATTTTATAATATCCAGAAAGTCGTCTTTATCGTTAATCACCTCGCGGAACAGATCCAGGGAGATATTATCTACATAATCCACGTAATTTAATACCTTATATCCGGCTGGGGGAGGAAAGGTAAAATGACCGGAAGTGTAATTTAAGGCCGAGGTATCATTCCAATCCTCAGACAGGGGAACGGTATCTATATGCTTGTCCGCAAATCCACCAGCCGGCTCGAAAGGAGTTTCCGTAGCCTGTCCTTGGAACATGGCACATCCACTGAGAAAAACTACGACTATTGCGAGACTTAGTAATCTAACCCTATCCATTTTCTTGCTCTTAGTTGGAAGTTAGAAAACAGGCCCACTTGCCCTTAGGTGTAGTTTGGAAAATAAGCCCACTTCTCACATCATAATACTCCTATTTAAAGTATAACTTTTAAAATTTTTTTGTCAAGCAAAAAACCGGATATCACATATGCCACAAAAAGAGCTATAAATATTGCGATTCAACCATCATACACTTTAACCTGAATCAGCCTAACATACAGTGCGCGCTTTGCTCTACAGTTTTAATTTTGGTCGCCTTGACTTTTCTCGCTTTTTGATAATATAATCCCCTGTTATCTGGTATTACATCAAGGACAAAAACATTGACCATAAGCCTGCATTCAAATTGTGGATATAGAGAAATATGGTAGAACGGGATAAGTGGGGATCTCAACTAGGCTTTTTGCTGGCTGCAATTGGTTCAGCTATTGGATTGGGGAACATCTGGCGCTTTAGCTATATAGCTTATGAAAATGGGGGCGGGGCATTTTTGGTGCCCTATTTTGTGGCTTTAATCACCGCCGGCTTGCCGTTAATGATCCTGGAATACGGTCTGGGACACAAGAAGCATGGTTCATCAGCCTTGAGTTTTGCCAAAATAGGCCGTAAGCATGAATGGCTTGGCTGGTGGATGCCTGTTTTTGTGATGTTCGGTATTATGTTTTATTATTCGGTAATTATCGGCTGGTGTGTTAATTATGCGATATACAGCGTAAACCTGAAATGGGGGGCTAATACCGAAAGCTTCTTTATGCAGCAATACCTGGGGCTATCTGAGGGCGTTGGGGTTTTGGGTAGTATACGCCCCAATATTTTAGCCGCTACAGCATTTATCTGGGTAACTATGTGGCTGATTTGCTATCGCCAGATTGCGCATGGGATTGAGCGGGCGTGTAAGGTATTCATGCCGTTACTATTTATACTGACCTTGATTTTAATCATTTGGGGGTGCACCCTGGAGGGGGCGGCTGAGGGACTTAGGTGGTACCTTAAGCCAGACTGGAGCAAAATTGCCAACTGGAAAGTATGGGTGGCCGCTTACGGTCAAATCTTCTTTACCCTTTCCCTGGGCTTCGGCATCATGATAACCTACGCCAGCTATTTACCCCGGCGCTCCGATCTGGTCAAGAATGCAGTAATCACCAGTATTACCAATTGCCTGTATTCCTTCCTGGCCGGATTTGCGGTGTTCAGCGTGTTGGGCTATATGGCTCAACAGAAGGGGGTGGCCATTGATCAGGTAGTTAAATCCGGGCCGGCTCTGGCCTTTGTGGTCTACCCCGAAGCGATTTCACGGCTGCCCTTCCTGAACAATTTATTTGGTTTTATCTTCTTTGTTACTTTGGTTATCGCCGGTCTTTCCTCAGGCATTTCCATTATCGAGGCCATGAGCAGTTCATTAATCGATAAATTTAATATTAACCGGGGAAAGACCGTCAGCGCTTTGTGCCTTTCAGGTTTTCTGGGCAGTCTGTTGTTTACCACCCAGGGAGGCTTGTACCTGCTGGATATACTGGATCATTTCCTGAACCAATATGGGCTGGTACTGGCGGGTTTACTGGAATGCATCATTGTCGGCTGGATACTTAAAGCCAGGGTATTGAGACGGCATATCAACGCTGTTTCTAAATGGCGGATTAACAAATTGTGGGACTTTTCGGTTAAGCTGCTTACTCCGGTTATATTGTCGGTAATAATCGGACTTTCTCTATGGAAGGAATTTGTCGAACCGTATGAGGGTTACGACATGAAGTATATTTTGCTGGTTGGCGTGGGCTGGATAATGTTCACCCTGGTGTTGGCCGTTATAGTGAGTGTTTATCCCTGGGAACCGGAAAAACTGGGGTATGAGCATAAACCGGAAGAGGATCGCCTGATAGTATAATTTTTTATTTGCCCGAACATAGGATTTAGCAGTAACGACATCACCCTGACTAACCCAGCCTATGGCTGCCGGAGGAGTCCGGTTTTTTATAGCAAGGCAATCATGTAGTGTATTTGTCTACAAACAAGCCTCCGCCATTGGTTGCATAGCAGCCGACAGGAGGCGGGGGATTTAGCAGTAACAACATCACCCTGACTAACCCAGCCTATGGCTGGTAGAGGAGAGATATATGATAGATTTTCCTACTGAGTATAAAGATATTGAGCAGAAATATCCTGAAGTGGCCCGGGTGCATCACCAGTTGGCCGAGTTATGCCATGCCGCCGGACCGTTGGACGAGAAGACCAGGAGATTGACCAAACTGGCGGCGGCTATAGGTTCGGGAATCAAGGGAGCGGTTAAATCTCATACCCGAAGGGCTTTAAAAATAGGCATAAATGCCGATGAGTTACGGCATACCGCTGTCCTGACCGCCACCACCATCGGTTTCCCGGCTATGGTCGGCGCCCTGCGCTGGATAGAAGAGGTTTTGCTGGAAAGGGAAACGGAAGAACTATGAGCGCTAAAACAAAAGATTTCGAGAGTTTAATGCAATTGGCGGGCGGCTTTCAAGCGGCCAAAATATTAATGGCGGCCTGCGAGTTGGATCTGTTTGACCATTTGTGTTACCCAGGCAAGCCGGCCGCCGATATAGCTGTCGATCTGGGACTGGATTCCCGGGCGGCGGCTATTTTTATGGATGCCCTGACGGCTTTAGGATTACTGGAGAAGGAAGGCGGCAAATATAGCAATACCGCCCTGGCGGCCACCTATTTGGTCAAAAAAAGTCCTACCTACCGCGGGCATATCTTAAGGCATATGGCGCGTTGCTGGGATTCCTGGTCGCAACTAACCCAGGTTGTCAGACAGGGAGAACCGGCTGCGGTCGGCCAGGATTTTCTATATGACCAGGAACAAGGCAATCGGGACTTTATCTGGGGTATGAATGATGTCGGCCAGGACCGGGCGGCAGAGGTGCTGGAAAAACTCGACCTTGGCGGGGTGAAACACATGCTGGATTTAGGAGGCGGGGCGGCCACTTATTCTATCGCCTTTGCTAAACAGTATCCAGGTTTACAATCTACGGTATTGGATTTACCCTTAACACTTAAGGTGGCCCAGGAGAATATTGAACTAAACCAGCTTCAAGCAAGGATTAAAACCAGGCCTGGGGATTTTTTCCAGGCAGCGCTGGGTCATGGCTATGACCTGGTGTGGATTTCGCAAGTGCTGCATGCCCAGAGTGAGTCCGGTTGCAGGCAGTTGCTGGATAAAGCTTACCAGGCGCTGGCGGCTGGTGGGAGGCTGGTAATCCACGACTTTTTACTCAAACAAGATCGCACCGCCCCCTTGAAATCAAGCTTGTTTGCGGTACATATGCTGGCGGTAACCGAGGGCGGCCGGGTTTATAGCCAACAGGAATTGGTTGATTGGCTGCCGGCGGCCGGGTTTGTCAATGTCAGTTGGAAACAGGTAGCTGATTACACCATGCTGGTTGAGGGCACCCGGCCATAAACCGGATTTATAGATAAAAACCCAGCAAACTTATTATATCCTTGATACGTTACCCTTAAAAATATGCCGACATCACCCATTCCTTTGATTACGCTGACTACCGACTTCGGTCTGGGGGATCATTATGTGGGGGTAATGAAGGGGGTAATGCTTAAGCTGAACCCCAAGCTTCAGTTGGTTGATATTTGCCATCAGTTGCCGTCATATTCAGTGTCGGAGGCCGCCTACACCCTGGATGCAGCCTATAGCTACTTCCCGGCCGGGACTATTCATCTTATAGTGGTGGACCCTGGAGTAGGCAGTCGACGGCGCCCCATTCTGGCCCAGGGCGGAGATTATTATTTTATCGCCCCCGATAATGGGGTGCTCTCCCTGGTCTGGCAGCGGGAAAAAAATCCCACCGTAATCGAGATCAACTCGGCTGAGTATTTACTACCCACTATAAGCTCCACCTTTCAGGGCCGGGATGTTTTTGCCCCGGCTGCCGGCTGGCTTTCACAGGGCGTAGACCCCCGGTGTTTCGGGCCGCTGATCCGGGATTATCTGGCGCTTGATTTACCAGGCTCAAAGCTATTGAAACCAGGGGTGTTGAGCGGGCAAATAATCAGGGTGGATAAATTCGGTAATTTAATAACCAATATTACGGCCGAAGAATTCAGTCAGTTTAGAAAACAATGGGGCCATAAGGGATTCAAGCTGCAATTAGGCCGGGCCGGGATTAAGCGGCTTATTGGATATTATGCCCAGGGGCAGACAAATGAAGCCTGTGCCATTATAGGTAGCTCCGGTCGACTGGAAGTAGTAATTAAGCAACAGCCGGCCGACAAAGTATTAGGGGTGGGGGTGGGACAAGAGTTTAGCTTGATGGCTATACAATAATATTTATAACCGAACCATTCCGCCCATATTAACGCTGATTCCGGCTACATTTTAGCCACCATTTCCCGACTGATCTCCTGCATTACCCTTATTAAGAGCTGGTGGGTATCCTCCTCGGTGAGGTATATCTCGCCCTGGGAAAAAGCATGGTATACAACCTCGCCGCCAAGATCAATATCATATATGACGGCCGATAAATAATACACCATAATACTGACCGGCCCGGGGACGTTCAGCGTGCCGATGGTCAAGTTTACTACATAATTAACCCCTGAATCTTTAAATATCTTCAACAACCGATCCTGTTCAACACAATATTTGTTATCGGTTGTGCACTTGTTGACAAATAGTTTGTAATCCTCTCCCTTGCCCACACTTTTTGCCAATTTTGCGGTAGCCCTCGGTTCGGCTAATTTCAACTCAGGAAACTTTTGTCTAAGCGCTTCAATAAAAGCATCCATTGCCGTTGCTGAGTAGCCATACCCAAAGTGATCGGAAAAATCACGTAAAGGGAGGATCGCTATTTTAGCTTTGCCGACCTGTGCTAAGTCAAATGTTTGACGCCGGGTTTTAACTACTACCTGGGGTTGATATTGTGAAAATGAGGCGCAGGCCAGCGGTATTAAGCATATTAAAACTACAAGCTTTTTAAACATGCCGGTACTCCGGTTAAATGGTTTTGAGGAATTCGATAATATGGTTAACCTCCTCATCGCCAAGATGTGTCTGCGGGGGCATTAACCTATATGGGGTGCGCAGTTGGCGACGGATATTATCAACCGTTGCCGCCCGCTGGCTCACCGGTAGCTTTTCCGCCTTTAATATCCCCTTCAAACCAGGCCCCATTCTGTTCTGTTTACTAGCCGGATCATGACAAGCTACGCACCACTTGTTGAACAATTGCCGCCCCTTTTCTATATTAGCCTGATATGACGGCGCTGTCTGTTTACCTGCCGTCGCCTGAGAATCGGGTGGCGATTCAGCCCGGGTAACGAAGTAATAACCACCGGAGGTGGCTATCATACCCAATGTCAGGAAAAAAACAGTTAAACCAAAGGCAGGCACCATACGCATGAACTTCTTATACCTGCCGACAAAAAAGATCTTAAGCGCCAACATCGATATTACTCCTATAGCAAATAGTGAGTGCAGCAAGGCACGAGCCGATGGCTCTCCCGGAATTGCCCTGAGAAAGAACAGGCAATAATAAGAAATTACGAGAAATAGTATAATAAAAATATAGCCGTTTATTCTATGTATCCGCCGCCACCGGGGTGGATTAACCCGCCCTTTCTCGCAACCCATTATCTCCAGCTTACTATATAGAGCCAACAGCACCTGAAACAACATAAAAAGCGAGAGGTAGGATTTGAGCAATAACGACATCAATTACCTTATGGGTATCTTGAAAAATCAGGACGTTCGTTCAAGATAAAGCGCCTGCGAAAAATTTAACTCAGGACATATACTGGAATTTAATATTTATAATAGTAATTTTAACACCCGACAGTATAAAGCACAACCTCAATTTATAAATTGTCAACGAAAGGTCTTTATCCTGAGGTTTTGCCTGATCCACTGGAAAAACAGCTTAACCTGTCAGCGTTCTTTGTATAGCTGAGCCACGATGTTGGCTGAAAAATGAACCCTGGGGCAGCTTTAAGAGCCTGACCCTATTGATCTCGTGGCTTTTGCCCCCGGCGACAGAGATGAATGTAGGCAAATAGCTGTCGGCATCCAGTTTCACGTGATGCTGTTTGGCCAGGGATTCAAATTCATGTCTGGAAAAAATTTTAACGATTTGATTCATAACTGTGTTACAATGAGCCATGGCTCGGAACTCCTTGTGGTTAAGGGGTTTGTAGATAATTCATTATAGCGCAATGAGTCCCCCGAGTTTACTTTTCTCTAAAATTTGTGAGACAATAACGCACCGCTATGCATAAGAATACACAATGGCCAGTATTACCATCCAGGCTCCAGCCAAGATAAACCTATATCTTAAGGTATTGGGAAAACGGGCGGACGGCTATCATGAAATAGAGAGCCTTATGCTGCCCATCAGCCTCTATGAGATCGGAA
>JAJRUS010000068.1 GCA_024277675.1 bacterium
GACACATTGCCAGCAGTGGTAAGAAAGGCATGGAGAAGCGCTTGTTCGCTTTTTAAAAGGGGCCTTCGACTCCTAAAACGGATCGCACAGCTCGGGAAAAAACTCCCACTACTGCTCCTCAAAAGTGATGGGTGGTGAGGTCTTTTCGGTTCCCTACTTGACATCCGGGCTTAGTTATGCTATCAAATACCAGGGTAAGTTTTACTGCCATTGACATGCTATCTATTTGACTTATATGAATGTTCGTGAAATGCTGGAGCAGCAGGAGCAGTTGATATTTGCTTCTTTCGCCGCATTTAGTTCCAAGTCCAGGGGCCGGTTGTTTAAGGCTCCGATGTGTGATATTCGACCGGTATATCAGCATGATCGGGATAGTATCATTCATTGTAAGTCATTTCGACGGCTTAAACATAAAACCCAGGTTTTTCTCACTCCTACCGGTGATCACTACCGCACTCGTTTAACTCATACCCTGGAGGTATCTCAAATTGCCCGCACCATTGCCAAATCATTGCGGCTAAATGAAGATTTAACCGAAGCCATTGCCCTGGGTCACGATTTGGGGCATACCCCGTTCGGACATGCCGGGGAGGCGGTATTAAACAAGATTCACCCGGGTGGATTTAAGCACGAAGAGCAGAGTTTGCGGGTGGTGGATATGCTGGAACGAAATGGCCGGGGTTTAAATCTGACGCATGAGGTTCGGGAGGGGATACTTAAGCATTCCAAGGGTTTTAGCGCCATGTTTCCCGAAGACGGCACACAACAGAATCAAACCTTAGAGGGACAAATAGTAAGGCTTGCCGATACGATTGCTTATGTAAATCACGACATTGATGATGCCCTGCGAGCCGGCATAATCAGTGAGCCGGATTTACCAAAAGACTGCCTGGATGTGCTGGGTTATACACATGCCAGGCGCATTAATACCATGGTATGCGACACAATTTATAACAGTCAGGGCCAGTTGCCCAGGCTAAGTATGAGTACCGAGGTGATTCAAGCTATCGAAGAGCTGCGCAGCTTTTTAACCCGGCGGGTTTATTATAATGAACAGACTTACGGGGAATTCAGGAAAGCCTCTAAAATAATTGAGGAGTTGTATCAATACTTTTTGGAATATCCGGAAAACATGCCGGTTGAAACCAAGCCCAAGGAAGAGGCGAACAGCGCCCAGTCGGTGGTTGATTTTATCGCCGGCATGACTGATCGATATGCCTTTAAGGTTTATGAGAATGTGTTCTTGCCCCGCCCCTGGCTGGTGATGTAATGCGAGTAGCCGCGGTTATCCCCGTCCGCTATGCCGCTACCCGCTTTCCGGGAAAGGCGCTGGCCCCCATTTTAGACAAGCCCATGATTCAATGGGTATATGAACGCACCTCACAGGCTGAGATACTGGATGAGGTGCTGGTGGCCACTGATGATGAGCGTATTTTACGTACCGTTGAGGATTTTGGGGGGCGGGCAATTCTTACCTCAACTCATCACCGGTCGGGTACCGACCGGGTAGTGGAGGCGGCGGCCGGGTTATCGGCTGAGATAGTCGTTAATGTTCAGGGGGATGAACCGCTTATCAGGCCGGAGATGATTACCCAGGCGGTGACGCCTTTGCTTAAGGGTGAGGAGTGCCCGGTGGTCACCTTGAAGTATCCCATCGACCGCCGGAATGAGTTAGATAACCCTAATGTGGTAAAGGTAGTAAACGATAAGCATGACTATGCACTTTATTTTTCCCGACATCCCATTCCTTACGACAGGAGCGGCGGCAAGAATAATGAGGAAAGCAGGATAACTTACTGGAAACACATTGGGTTGTATGTTTATCGCTGGGATTTTCTGAAAAACTGGCCGAACCTTAAGCCCTCGGCATTGGAGCAACAGGAACAATTAGAACAGTTGCGGGTGCTTGAAAATGGTTATAAGATTAAGGTATTGCCAAGCCATTACGATAGTTGGGGGGTGGATACGCCGGCTGATATAGACCGGATATATAATATATTACAAGGGCTCGGGGACCCCTATTTTTCCTGATAAGCCGCTTTTGCTAGTCCTGGGGTCTATGACCATATCGGACGCTGGTGAAGGCTTATCTTAAAATTATATAATTTATATAACTAGTTATTTAACCAGAATAGAAGAGGTAAATATTATGCAGAAAGTAGCCATGTTTGTAGATGTACAAAATATATGGAAAACATTTGGCAAAATTAATTACGATGTACTATTAAAACACGTCAGCCGTGAGCATCAACTGATTAGAGCCGCTGCCTTTATGAGTTATGACCCGGATGATGAGGGCCAGCACAATTTTATGCGGGCCTTGAGTCACCTGGGTTATCGAGTGGTAAGCAAACCCATCCGCCGCATGCCGGACGGCAGTATAAAGGGTAATACCGATCTGGAATTTGCCATCGATGCCATAACCTTGGGCCGGGCGGTAGATATAGTAGTATTGGTTACCGGTGACGGTGATTTTGTGCGGCTGGTGGAGGCGCTGGGTTATATGGGGGTGAGGGTGGAAGTCATTGGGCCGGATACCAATACCGCCATCCAACTCATATATGCCGCCGATCATTATACTAACCTGAGTAGCGTCAAGGGCGTCAGCGAAACCCATGAAACCCTGGAAAAATCTTCTAATAAGCACTTTGACTTAGGAGGCAGCAGCAGTGGCATTAAAAATCGTAGTTGACGGCTACAACCTGCTCAACTGCTCTCGTAAATGGCAGCAACTGGGTAATCGAGACCTGACCCTGGCCCGGGCTGAAATGTTGCGTAGTTTAAACCAATACCAAAATCATAAAAAACATTCTATCTTGGTAGTGTTCGATGGGGGTAAAGGGGGTTGGCCCACCGAGCAACGAGAGCAAATAAATAATATCGACATTATTTATTCCCGCTTGGGGGAACAAGCGGATGAGGTGATAATAAGACTGGCTGAAAAAATGGGGGAATCAGCCATAGTGGTAACTTCAGACAGAGAGCTAACCGACATTGTCACTCGTTGTGGAGCCACCGTAATACCGTCCGGGCAATTCGAGGGGAAATTAAGGTTTGGCGCCGGGGCGGATGAGTTTGGGGAAGTGGATGACGAATGTGATCGGCCGCTTACCACCAAGAAAAAGGGTACTGCTCATCGACGCCCTAAGCGCGAACGCCAACGCCAAGCCCGCTTGAGAAAATTATAAGGATAG
This sequence comes from bacterium, assembly GCA_024277675.1. Lineage (GTDB taxonomy): Bacteria > SZUA-182 > SZUA-182 > SZUA-191 > JAJRXT01 > JAJRUS01. Next base: position 3,195 of record JAJRUS010000068.1, read on the forward strand.
CCTAATAATATATAATTATTCGGTCTAAGCGGGGGACTGGGAGGTTTGTCGACCAAGTATAGCTCGATCTTTCCCGCTACCCCCGGACTAACTCTTCGAGAAATATTTAAGCCCTCTATCCCCCAAGTACGCTAAATCCGGATGAACCTGATAATTTCAGCATTGATGTTACTGTCTTTAACAACCATATATATTAATCATGAAGGGGGAAGATATGTTAAGGAAGGTAAGTATAATTTTTCTTTTTATCCTTACGATGTTGGCTGGAGCCTTAATTTCATTTCTTTCGGTACAGGTTACTTCTGCTGAGCAACCGTATCAGATTGCACAAAGCAGGCAATATTTGAATTCCCGTATAAAGGGACTGGAGGGCAGGATAAAGCTATTGGAAACAGAGATGAAAAAGCTCAAGGATGAACCGGAAAAATTGAGCGAAGACTTTGCTCTGTATAAGCAGGAAACTAACAATAAATTGGATAAAATCAGGAGGTTACTGGAAGATCATATGCGTTCTGTCGGCAGTACTGAATTCAGAATAAAGCCTCGAGAAAGATAAATATTATCTTGAGGGATAAGCTGTTTGGCGTTAAGGAGTGTAAAACTGGCGGATACTTTTTCCCAGGGGGGGGGTTAATCCTTTTTCCCCTGGCGTTTTTCCAACAGTTTTTCCAACTCAACCAGCACCTCGGGGTTCGTTTTCTCAAGTGAATTGATAAAGTAGGACATTGAAGAGTCAGTAATATCCGGCAGTATAGAGTCAATGACCTTTTTTACCATGGACTGGAGTATCCCCTCCCTGGATTGGGCTGGGGTATAGAGGAAGGTTTTGCCTTCCTTGTTGCGGTCTAAGAGGCCTTTTTTCCATAAGCGATCCATAGTGGTCATGATGGTAGTATAAGCTATTTCCCGGTCGGCGGATAACTCCCTCAGGACATCCCTCACGCTCACATTCTTTTTATCCCAGAGATAATCCATCACCATAAATTCCAGCTCTCCTAATACCATCTTTAACCCGGGCCGGTCAAGCCGCATATCGGAAAAACTGAATTTGTTTTCTTTCGCCATGCTGGTCATCCTGAAAGATAACGGAGACCTTATCTACTATTACACATAGTATATAAGACTGAAATACCACATAAAGCTAAAAAATTACTATTTCTGATGGCTACCCGTGATTAAATAATTTCCCGGATAGAAATAAAAAAGCCACCAAGAACCTCTAATCTTCTGATTAGATATCAGCCTTCGTGGCCTAAGTTTAATACAGTTTAATGAAGTTCAACAAAATTTCCAATATAGAATATATCTATATATTGTCTTTTTGTCAAGAAAGTATTTTTTAAAATAAATTCAAAATACTATTGACAGTAGTAGATAAAATGAATATACTTAATTTAATTCCAGCCAAATGGGGTAAACATGAAGAGGAAATTTATTTTTCAACTAAAAATATTACGTCCTGCTGAACAAGGTGTCAAGAAAGCTCTCTATGACTTGGAAGCGGACATAATGGAGCTTCTCTGGTCTTTAGGGTTGGGGGAATTTACGGTAAGGGATGTGTTGTGCCGGCTTAAGAAGACGAGGCACATCGCCTATACCACGGTAATGACCACCGTTGATCGCCTGTGGCGCAAGGGGCTGCTGGATAGATATAAAGAGGGAAAGACATACCTTTACTCGGTTAAGATTACGAAGGAGAAGTTCCTGTGGTGTGTCACTGATCAGATTATCTCCAGTATACCGTCAGGGTTCAATGAGCCGTTGTTCTCTCATTTCGTACATATTATAAACCAATCGGATGTCGAGCATTTAGACCGCTTGGAAAAACTCTTAGATAACAGAAGGCAACAAATAAGCGACTGATATGGTTATTCCCATCAGATTTTTCTTCTTGTTAATTTCTATGTTTGCCGCCACCTTCCTGTGGGCGTTGGCCGGTCAGACGGTATTTCCCTGGGCATTCAAGAAAATCCGCCCGGGCAATCTGGAGAAGCTCTATTTTTGGTTTTTGATGCTGCCTCCCCTTTTCCTGTTAAGTTGCCTGGCCATCTGTGGGATTACCGGAAATCACTGGCAGCAGGTTTATAGTGTAGCCGCTTACTGTACTGAGTTTCTACGCTGCGGTCTGGCACTGAATAAAATCAGTTATGAATATCTGATTTATTGTATTGTTGGTTTAAGTTTTATGGGGCTGTTTATTATCAACCTGCTTAAGTGTTTTATCGGTAATAATACTTACAGTTCGATTTCATTAAATACCCTGCCCAGGAACCAAACCAATCGGGTGAGCGACATCATTCAAAAAATAGCAGCAAAAACAGGTTACTGTCCGCCCCCGCTGGAAGTGATCATCTCTCATACAAATCTGGCATTTGTCAAAGGCATGCTTTATTATCGTGTTCTTATCTCCCTCAATTTGATATCCGAGCTTTCAGCGGATGAGTTGGAAAACTTACTGATGCATGAGTGGGAGCACTGCCGCAAAAGGGATAACTTAAAGAACTTTATTCTCAGCTTGACTCAGGCCCTTAACCCCTGGCCCAACTTGCGGAAAAAACTGCTTCAGAACTATACCTATTTGCGGGAGATTGCCTGTGATGAGGCGGCAATGTTGGTTTCCCGGCAGCCGTTAGAGATTGCCCATTCAATTATCAAGGTAAGCAGACTGGTTGCCAAAGACACTGTCCAGGCAGAGGGCCAGGCAAGAGCCTTTGCCGTTTCCGGTTATGCAGATGGGCAAATTTCAGCCAGGGTACATAATCTGATTCATCACTTTGATGCATCCCAGAGAGAGGTTGATTATTTTGAGAAGCTATCCCGCCGGCGTAAGCTGATCAGGGCGCTGGAGTGGGGCGGACTTATAGTCATAATGGCTACAGCCGTTAGCCTGGGTTGTCTGGAGGATTACCTGATTAAGGTTCATTGCTTGATGGAGGGAGTATTCTATACTTTAACCCCATAGTTTTTTTTGATTTTGAATACTATCAGCGGTAGTAGGTGTTGTCCATATATACTGACCCGGCAGGAGGAGAAACAATGAAAAGAATGAATGTCATGATAGCTATTATCTCTTTAGTGATGGCGGCGTGTACTTATTCCGCTTTGGCAAACAATGGAACCACTCAGCGCCGGCTTAAGATAGAAAAGCTGGATCGGGCGCCCTTGAAACTGCTGAATGCCAGATACAGCGTTGAAGGTGACAAGCTGGTTATTAAAGGTAAGGTAAAGAATACCCGCTCCAGGGTGATATCCGGTATCTTTGTGGTGGCCAGTTTCTATGATTCGGCAGGCAGGTTGATTGATGTAAAAGAGAGGGATACCTTGGGCAGTGTTCATCCCCTTAAAGGCAATCGGGAATCAAAATATACTATCAAGATTGACTATAACCCCCAAATAGTGCTCTGTAAGTTGCAGGTGGGCTGGCGACGGGGGGAGTAATTTCCTAACCCGAGAAATTCGGGTCTTACTACCAGCAAAACTATATTCATTTAAAAAATTATAGGCTTATCAGCTTCCTGTCAATGGTTTTCTGAGCGATATACTACCAGACCAGCGGGAGCGTAGGGGGAATCCCCCTTTAACTGGATTGGGCGACACGCCCATAAAAGGGAGTCTGAATTACATGAAGAAAATTTTGCTCATGCTATGTCTGGCGCTGATAATACCAGCCAGCCTGCCGGCCCGGATTGTCACCCCGTGGATTGCGTCCGGGAAAGAGCTATCGCTGCCGGAAGCCCTGGAACTGGTATTAAAGCAGAATCCCCGGCTGGCCATCTTTGATTATGAACTGCGGGCCGCCGATGCCAGAAAACTACAGGCCGGTTTATGGCCCAATCCATCGCTTAGCTTGGAATCTGAGGAATTCGCTGGAGATAAATCGGGGTTTTCGGATTCCGAGAACACCATTCAGCTAAACCAACCCATTGTGCTGGGAGGAAAGATAAGGCTGAACAAGGAGATTGCCGGCCGGGCGCTGGAGGTTGTTCAATGGGAGTATGAAGCCGCCAAGCAAGAGATACTTACTGAAGCCAAGCAAGCTTTTTATAAGGTGCTGAGGGCTCAGGAGAAACTGAAGCTGGCCCAGAAAACCACTGATATTGCCCAAAGTTTACTCCGGGTGGCTGAAGACAAACTACAAGCTGGAGCAATTCCGCCGCTGGAGGTGATAAAGGCTAAAGTGGAGGCCTCCCGCAGCCGGTTGGCCCTGATGTCGGCAAATAAGGGACTGGAGGCGGAACGGAAGGGGTTGGCTAGTTTCTGGGGAGCTGAAATGGCGGATTTTGGAAGCTGCCGGGGGAAGCTGAAACTGGAATTCAGTCTGCCTGCTATAGCTGAGCTAAGACAATTAGTAATTAAAAATCATCCCCTGTTCAAGGGGCTGGAAACCTCCAGGACCAAAAGAAATCTGGAGCTATCCCGGGCCCGGGTGGAATGGATTCCGGATATAGAACTGGGGTTTGGGGCCAGACGCCTGAATGGGGAGGATGTTGATACCTTCGTAGCCGGTATTTCCATCCCCCTGCCATTATTTAACCGGAATCAGGGGGGAGTACGGGAGGCGCTTGTCAACCTGGAAAAAGTGGACCAGGAAAGGCTGTATCTGGAAAACCGGCTGCTGCGTCAATTAAACGAAATTTACCCCACGCTGGAATCATTGCAGCAGCAGGTAACTACTTTTCAGCAGACAATTTTATTCAATGCCCAGGAAGCGCTGGACATTGCTATGGAAGGCTATAAGCTGGGCAAATTCGGTTACCTTCACGTACTGGATGCTCAAAAGACCCAAGCTCAGGTTAGAGATGACTATCTTGAGCGTCTTACCCAACTGCGACTGGCGGTAGCTGAGCTGGAAGGATTAATAGTCCAGCCACTGACCGGGAATAAGGAGATAATGCAATGAAGATGAAGGATTGGTTGATTCTTGTAATAGTATTGCTTCTGGCAGGTGGAGGTATGGCGCTGGCTAGCTTCAAAGCTAGTTCTGTGACCAGCGCCCAGAACCAGCCCGCATCCCATGAAGATGAAGGAGCGGAGGAAGCACACGGTACGATACCGGTGGGCGCCCTTAAATCAGCCGGAATCAAAACCAACCGGGCCGGCCCCGGAAAAATTATTGTAACCTTAAACCTGCCGGGAGAAGTATCCATAAACGCTGATCGCACGGCCCATATCGTCCCCCGGGTACCGGGAATTGTTCGCCAGGTGCTGAAAAACCTGGGTGACCTGGTAAAAGCCGGCGAGGTCATAGCGATATTGGAAAGCCCCCAACTGGGTCAGGCCAAGATTGATTATCTCTCCGCCAAGCAGACCTTCGATATTGCCAAGGTCGATCTTGAGTGGGGACAGACTATCCACCGGAATACCAAGCGCATGTTGGAGTTACTGAAACAGAAGCCGGAGCTTGCAAATATTCAGAGCGAACTTGACGGGGCACTGGTGGGGGAGAATAAGGCCCGGCTGCTCTCAACCTATGCCGGACTGCAACTGGCCAGGTCCAACTTCGACCGGGAGCGTGAGCTGCGGGACAAGAATATCTCCAGTGAAGCGGACTTCCTGACAGCCCGCAAGGAATACGAAAGCGCCCAGGCCGAGTATGCTTCCACCTATGAAGAAATCTCCTTCCGTTACCGTACCAGGCTATTGCAGGCCCAGCGGGCCTACCGGGTGTCTGAGTCGGCTTTGAGGAACGCTGAGCGCCGACTCCACCTGCTTGGACTATCCGATGAGGATGTAGCTGCCCTGCCTGAGGGCAGAGAGCATGACGTTAACGTAGCCATCTACGAGATGCGGGCCCCGTTTGACGGCACAATAGTGGAAAAGCACATTGCCCTGGGAGAGTTTCTGCGCGAGGATGATGACCCCTTTGTGGTGGCTGATCTGGACTCGGTCTGGGTGAATATCACGGTTTATGCCAAGGATTTGTTTCTGGTGCATACCGGCCAGCAGGTTTTCATCCGTGCCGATGGGATTGCTGAGGAAGTAAGCGGTGCAATCACCTATCTGGGGCCGGTGGTGGGGGAGAAGACCCGTACCGCCCTGGCCCGGATTGTGCTGCCCAATCCCGACGGCCATTGGCGGCCCGGCCTGTTTGTAACCGCCTCCATTGCGGTGAGGGAAGAGGAAGTACCGGTGGCGGTTCCCACTACCGCACTACAAACACTGGAGGAGAAAACAGTGGTTTTTGTTAAAGAAGATGGAGCTTTCAAACCCCGGCCGGTTATTGTGGGGCGCCGGAACGGTAAGCTGGTCGAGATTGCCGGCGGGCTTAAGCCGGGCGAGCACTATGTCACTGAAGGGGCATTTACCCTGAAGGCCCAACTGATGAAGGAATCTTTTGGCGAAGGACACTAGGCAAAGGACACGCACACTAGGAGGCTTGTCGGGCTTTGGAGTTCGTAGCGAGGCAAGTAAGAAATATAGCTCATTTTTTCGGTAATTTGAGGCGAATAGCGTGCCTATTTAACGAAAATAAGCGGGAAAATGGACATGTTTATCACTTGCCGCAGTAGAATCATCTAAAGTCCGACAGACTTCTGGAGGTACCCTGAGATATGATTTTTCAAAGTATTCGTTTTGCCCTCAAAAGTCACCTGTTAATGGTGGTCTTAGGCTTGCTGGTTATGGCAGCCGGTTACTACAGCTATACCAAACTGCCGGTGGATGCCTTTCCTGATGTAACCCCGGCTCTGGTACAGGTGTTCACCGAAACCAGGGGGTTGGCCCCGGAGGAGGTGGAAAAGTATGTCACCTACCCGGTGGAGGTGGCTATGAACGGGTTGCCTAATTTGAAGCAAATCCGCTCGGTTTCCAATTTCGGGTTGTCAGTGGTTAATGTTTACTTTGAGGACGGTACCGACATCTACTTTGCCCGCCAGTTGGTCAATGAGCGGCTGCAGGAGGTGCGCGAGCAGATACCGGAAGGCTTTGGCGAACCTCAAATGGGGCCCATCTCCACCGGAATGGGGCTGGTGCTGTTCTATTACCTGGAAGATGAGACCGGCCGACGAACGCTGGAGGAAATGCGGCAGATCCAGGACTGGCTGATCAAATACAACCTGCAGACGGTGCCGGGGGTGACCGAGGTACTGGGCATCGGCGGATATGAGAAGCAGTATCATGTGGTGGTCAACCCCCAGGCCCTGTTGCGGTATGACATCACGCTGCACGAGCTGATTGAAACCATCAGGGCCAATAATCTGAATGTGGGCGCCCAGTTTATAGAAAAGGGGGCTGAGGAGTTCATCGTGCGCTCGATAGGTCTGGCCAGGGGTATTTCCGATCTGGAGAATATCGTGGTCAAGACCTATGACGGTACCCCTATTTACTTAAAGCAAATCGCTACGATGAAAATCGGCGGTGCGGTGCGCCGGGGGCTGCAAACACTTAATGGAGTCCAGGAGGTAGTGGCCGGGCAGGTAATCAAGCTGTTCGGTACCAATTCCTCTACTGTAATCCGGGCAGTGGAGGAGCGAATGGAGGCCATTAACCGCATCCTGCCTGAAGGGGTGAGGATAATTCCCTATTATGACCAGAAGACCCTGGTGGAGGCCTGCGTCAGTACGGTCACCAACGCCCTCATCCAGGGCGTGCTGCTGGTGGCGCTGGTACTGCTGATATTCATGGGTGGCCTGCGTCCGAGTATAGTGGTAGCCCTTTCCATTCCCTTTTCCATTTTCTTTGCCTTCATCATGATGAATATTTTTGGTATCTCCGCCAACCTGATGTCCCTGGGGGGGCTGGCTATTGCTATCGGCATGATGGTGGACGCCACCATCGTGATGGTTGAAAATGTAGACCGCATGTTGCTGGAGGCAGACCCCTGCGAACCGAAGATACATGTGGTGGCCAGGGCCTGCAATGAGGTGGGCCGTCCGATTGCCTTCGCCATCTCCATTATCATTATTGTCTTCTTGCCATTATTTACCCTGCAGGGGGTGGAGGGCAAAACCTTTCGTCCGCTGGCCTATACCGTATCCCTGGCCATGTTTGGATCACTGCTGTTTGCGGTGCTGCTGGCCCCGGTTTTTTCCCAGTTAATAATGCGGCGTTCCAGGCAGCGGCAAAACGGCAATCCGCCGGGGGAGCATATTGTAGTTCGCTGGCTGCTGGTTGTCTATCGTCCGCTGGTGACCTTTTTCGTCAAACAGCGTAAGCTGGCAGTGGGGCTGGTAGTGGGGCTGGTGGCTATCGGAGCCATAGTTTTTCCTCGGCTTGGCACCGAGTTTACCCCGAAGCTGCAGGAGGGGACGCTGGTAGTACGCCTGACCATGGCGCCATCCATCTCGCTTGAGGAAAGCAAACAGACGGCCCTCATGGTGGAGAGGATGCTGCTTCAGATTCCAGAGGTTGACAAAGCGGTAACCCGGGTGGGCCGGGGTGAAGTAGGGGCGCATACTGATCCTATTAACAGCGCTGAGATGTTCGTTTCCTTCAAACCCCAGGCACAGTGGAGAACGGCTAAAACTCAAGAGGAGATGGTGGAGATTGTGCGCCGGCACCTGGGAGATGTGCCCGGGGTGCTGCTCAACCTTACCCAACCCATTGAAATGACGGTTGATGAATTACTGGAAGGGGTGCGGGCCGAATTGGCAATCAAGATTTTTGGAGACGACCTGGAGGTGCTGAAGCAAAAGGCGGATGAGGTGGCTCAGGTAATCCGGCAGATTCGCGGAGCGGTTGATGTGCAGCCAGATCAGGTATCAGGTACTCCACAACTGCGTATTACGGTGAACCGGGAGGCCATATCACGCTATGGCATCAATGTAACTGATGTGCAGGAGGTGATTGCCTCCGCCGTAGGAGGAGAGGTGGCCGGACAGATTTTTGAGGGTATCAAACGCTTTGATATCCTGGTTCGCTTCGCTCCTGAATACCGCGCCACTTCCGAGGCCATCGGCCGGATACTCATCCCGGCGCCGAATGGAGCCAAGGTTCCCTTAGAGCAACTGGCCAGGCTTGAGGAGATTATTGGCCCCCGCCAGATTACCCGCGAGAATAACCAACGCTTTATTACCGTTCAGTGCAATGTGCATGAGCGGGACATAGGCTCGTTTGTGGCTGAGGGTCAAGCTGCCATCCAGGCCAAGGTCAAGCTGCCCCCGGGCTATTTTGTGACCTGGGGCGGGCAGTTCAGACTCCAGCAGGAGGCCAACAAGCGCCTGATGTTGGTGGTCCCGGTTACCCTGTTGATCATCTTTTTGTTGCTTTTCTCTAACTTAAATTCCTTAAAGAATTCCCTGCTGATTCTGTTGAATATTCCACTGGCCCTGGTGGGTGGGGTGGTCGGCTTGTGGTTGACCGGCCAGAACCTTTCAGTCCCCGGCTCAGTAGGGTTTATTGCGCTATTCGGGATCGCCCTGGAGAATGGGATGGTGCTGGTAACTTACTTAAACCAGCTCTTGCGGGATGGGGTGCCTATGGATGAGGCCTGTATCCGGGGAGCCTGCCTGAGGGTGCGGGCGGTGTTGATGACCGCCCTGACCACCGCCCTGGGGCTTTTGCCGCTACTTTTTTCCCACGGGACGGGCAGCGAAGTACAACGACCGTTAGCTACAGTGGTAACCGGCGGGTTGGTGACCTCTACTATTTTGACTTTGCTGGTAATTCCGGCATTATATAAATGGTTTACTGTCAAACCAGAAAAAATATTACCAACTAAAGGGGACATGTCCCCATAGGAGCTAGAATATGAAAGAGATCAAAGCCTATATCAAGCCGCATAAACTGGCCCAGGTGACTATGGCGCTTCGCAAATTAGAGGGTCTGACCGGTATGAGCGTGGTTGATGTGCGTGGTTTTGGTAGAAGCCGGGGTAAGGATGCACCCCATCGGGTGGTTCAGGATTTAATTGATTATGTGCCGCATGTAAAGATAGAAATTGCATGCAGGGATGAGTTAGCCAACGAAGTGGTTGAGGTAATCGAAAAAATCGCCCATACCGGCCTGCGCGGTGATGGGAAAATTTATATCTCTACTATTGATCAGGTAGTCCGCATTGAGACCGGGGAAAGAGGGGAAGATGTTGTATGATAAGGCGGATTATGCGGCTATTCCCATCAGGTTCTCATCCTGGTAATTCCAGGGACACCATACTTGATTATGGTAATCCAACATTTAACCTTTTATATCTTGCGGATCATCCCTGAGATATGCTTATCTGTCCGGCGTATCAAATAAGCGCTTCTCCCAAAGGCTGCATACCGATTCCGCCTTACGAGCGGAAGTGCCTACATATTGTTCCGGGTTTAATAACACTTCTTTCTGCTTTGCACTGAACTTGTCCAGATAGGGTTTTATGGCGGCTTCTTTCCACATTTGCTCGTTTAGCTGTATGCCTTTTTCCCGGCAGCGTTGGGCCAACTTGCGGACACATTCATGTGCGTCAGGATGACCGTAAACCGCCAACAGCGTATATAGCGCTTCGGCTACACACTGGTTTTTACTCAGGTTCACATTATGGCTGATAGCCGCCTCATTTATGGTTATCTTGGACATTACCGAAGTAAGCCGATGGGTAGCGCAGACCAGTCCCACCATAACTTCCATCAAAAAACGGCTGGAGGCGGAATTGGTAAGGTCCCGCTGGTGCTCGGACAGTTGATCCATAAATACGGTATTCATGCGCGGCATAAAGGCCTTCCACAGGCTTTTCACGTTTTCAAAATCCTTGGGATTCACCTTGTGCGGCATGGTGGAGGAACCCACCCGGTCTTTATCGGGTTGTTCCACTATTTCCTGGATTTCGGTCCGCTGCAAATGCCGCATGTCATCGGCCAGGTTAGCCAATACCGAAAAGCAGGAGGTTACCGCATAAGCCAGGTCGGCCACGTATTCGGGTTCGCAGATTTGGGTGGAGTGGCTGGCCGGTTTCAGTCCCAGCAGATTCAGGAATTCCCGCTCAAAATCGTCAGGCTCAATATTAAGCTCCCGGCCCACCAGCGCCAGCGAGTTATAGGCGCCTACCGCTCCTGATAGTTGTCCCCGCAGGTTGTCGGCAGCCAGCCGAATGGCCTCAATCCTGTTTCCCAGCCGGCTGACATATTCGGCCATACCGAAGCCGAAGGTAATCGGTACCGCATGCTGCCCGTGGGTGCGTCCCATCTGGACTATGTCTTTGCCCTGGCGGGTTATCTTTATCAGTAACCGCTCCAGTTTATTTAAATGGGGGATGATGACCTTATGGGTCAGCTCCTTAAAGCGCAGGGCGGCGGCGGTATCCATAATATCGGCTGAGGTGGCGAACAGGTGAATATAGGGCATGGCCGGCGGGCTTATTTTGGCCTTAAGGCAGTTTACCAGCGCCCTGATATTATGTTGAATTCGCTGCTCTTCCCGGTATACCTCGGCCGGAGTCACCCGATTATAGGCTTGTTCTACTTCTTTGGCTATCTTTGGAGAGCAGATGCCTTTATTGGCCATAGCCTGCACCAGGGTGGCTTCTACTTTAAGTAAATATGTAACATAGCTTCCTTCTGAAACGAAGGGCTTTAATTGTTCAAAAAGTTCCTGGTTTTCCCCGTAGTACCTGTAATCCAGGGGACTTACCGCATCAAAAGTTTCCATTATTTTCCTTTCGGCTGATTTTCCCTCTTAGCGGGTTTTTTCGTCAATTCGTTATCTACCCGGAATATCTCTGCTCCCTCTTCCAGCAAAAGCACACTTTCTGCCAGCGGAAGACTGTGTTCTGCTGCCGCATCAATGATTTGATGTTCCGGCTGGCCCAGCTTCTCCTTTATCCGGCTCAGCAATACCTGAGGGGCGGAGTAATCTTGATCCAATTCCTGGCTTTGCTCCAACAACCAGCGGGCATCCTCATACTTGCCGTCTCTGTAAAGACTATTGGCTTTGGTGTATAAATCCTGGGCTTGCTCGCGCTGTTCTATTTTAGCTAATAGTTTTTGGGGCTCAAGCCATTGGGGGGTATGTTCCAACAGTTCCTGGGCTTTGCGCCTGGCTTTGGTCAGTTTCTCCTGGGTCAGCAGGTCTCCGGCCTGTTGATACATATCCATAACCCATTGCTGAAACTGCCTGGTTTGTCGAATCAACTGCCGGAAATGCCGGGGATAAATTTTTAAGTGTACCGCTCGCTGGTAATTATTTATCAGCTCGGCAAACCGGCCCTGCAAATGTAGTGTTTCTGCTTCTTGTTGATAATGTTGAGCAATAAGTTGGGCGGCAATTTGTGAGTAGAGCCGGCTATATTTGCGCTTTAAGGGGTTTTGCTTTAGACAGAGCCTCAACTCTGCCAAAGCTTGTTCCCATTCTCCGGCCTTAAAGCTGCGATAGCTTTGCTTATAATGTTCTTTGATGTTTGCTGGGCCGTCCGGCATATATTCCTCCGATAATTTTATTAGAAGGCAGGCTTGCTATTTTAGTATAACAAAATTATTTAATTGAATAAATACCCGGCTCGATTTTTATATAGACATAGAATTTTTTCCGATAATTGAAAGCAGCCTTGCCTAATTTGCCATATTAATGTTAATATATGGTATACCTGTTTTGTATATAATTAGGGGGGAGTGCGCCATGATATTTAAATTCATAAAAGACATTATAGTAAAGCTGGTAAAATGGTTTGCCGATATGGCGGACAGGAGCGGTCTTAAGCGGAACCAATTCTTGACGATTCTGATTGCGGTAATAATTGCGCTGGCTATTGCAGCATATTTAATAGTTTCTTTTATAGCCAAAAAGGTGGCGCTCAACCTCGATCAGGCCTTGATGATTTTTTTCATCGTTATAATTGCGCTTACCACGGTTTCCTATGTGGTGGTTTCCCTGTTCTTATTTAAATTCGCCAAAAGTACCTTTGAAAACACTAATAACTTGCTGCTTTTAAATGTACTTTTGTTCTATGAGAAAACATTGCAGGCTAAAACAGCCGATATAACCGATGCAACCGCCAAATTATTGGAACACGAACGTATAAGCAAAGATTTACAGCAGAAACTGGCGCTACTGTTTCCTGAAGCGGCCAAAAAACTTTTTGGGGACGAAGTCCCCTTTGATAAAAGCAGGTCGTGACTGCCAAAAAGGTTTCCTCAGGGTTCTAACCTTTTATAGGTATTCGAGGAGTGATTATGCCGGATACATTTGCTATAACCATAATTTTTATTGTCATATCCACCATTGTGGCGGCCTTTATCAGGGGCCGGAACAAGGATAGGTGTTTGAGGAGTTTTTCTGGTGATTTAGTGACCCTGGAAAAGCTGGGCGGTAAGATAATCTGGGGCAAACTGCGGGTAGAGAATACGGGCCTGGAACTGCTGTATAAAACCAGGTACCAGGATAAAAGCGGGCATGATGAGTTGAGCTATATACTATATAAAAACGAATATTCCAGGATTCAGGCCATAATCCGCTACCATGATAAGCTGGATGAGCAGGCTAAAAGTGAGCGGGATAAGGATTTAAACGATACTTATCATCCAACTGGATCAAAAAGATTTTTAAGGAAAACCCGCAACTTCTTCAACACAGTGAGGGATTCGGTGCTGGAGGTGGTGAATCTGTTAATAGGACAGGCCAAAAAAACAAGCGGTGCCGGAGTGATACTAACCGCTCAAGATAAACACATCAGCCAGATGAAACAAGAGCTGGTAGGGGCGGTGGGCACCTCATTCGAGCCGCTGCTGGAGCGGCATATCGGCAAAAAAGTGGTGCTGGAGCTTAGCAAGGGGGATAAAATAATTGAATACCCGTGCATATTAAAGGACTACACCGCTGAATTCATGGAAGTCATGGATGTAGATTATAGTACCCAGGAAGATAAACCAGCCAGAAAGGCTGATTTGGTAATCTTAAGGAAATATGGGATAATCAGGCATTTGGGTGAATAGTGCTTTGGATGGGAGATAAGGATGACCGATGATTTTATAGCGGATATACTCATCGGCAGTCAGGTGTATTTCTCCAACATGCGCAAGGATGCCGGCAAACCTACGGCGTACAACTTTGGCTACTTTGGGAGGATCACACCGCATACAGCTTTTATTTAGGTCATTATTTTCCCTTAACTTGTTACATACTTTTCCCAACATATCCCGGAATAATTTTTCGCTTTCGGCACTGTCTTTTTGCCCATAGATACCCTCAATCTTTATTAGATGTTTGCGGATATTTACTGATAAAGATTGCAGATTCTCATTGGACTGGGGGCAGGTGATTACCCAACCGTTGAGCCGGTTTTGATCGTCAATGAACAACTGCCGCAGGGTATTCCTGAAGTCACCCAGATCCACGCTATGCGGCATACTTACGCCACACACCTGATAAAATGCTGCAAGGACATTGCTGTAGTCCGGGCTCAACTTGGACATAGCGACATCCGCACCACCATGAGGTACGCCGACATGCTGACCGAATATCAGTCCCAGGCTGCTAATATGTTGGATTATGGGGTAAAGGAGAAAAAACCGGAAAATGTGGTTAGCATCAATTTATAGCATCTAAATGTCATCTTAACCCCCCTTGAGGGAGTGTTCAATGTCAAAAACATTACTGACTCTATTGTTTTGCCCTAAGAATATTTATAACTTCCAGACACTTATTTTTACGTTCTACTTCGTTGTAATCTTTTAAGAGCTTATTTAAATGATTTATAGCAGTTTCAACAGATACATGTGGCGGAAGTCCAGGATTTATAATTTTCCAACCACCGTTGATCTCGATAGCTTCAAGAATTTCCACTTTTTTTTCATTTTTTTCGATAAAGCCCGGACCACCATGAACTAAAGCCACCACATTATACTCAACCTCAAATTGAACCACACTATGATTAAATTTCCTGATACTACCCTTGTAGTTAACTTTATGGGGGTGTCGCCAATAAGGGGACATTATGCAAAAAGTCGTTAATATATAGTTGTAATAACACGATATGCCTGATATAATATGCATGTAACTAACACACACAACCCAGGAGGAGTTACATGCTAAAGAAAGAGACC
>JAJRUS010000069.1 GCA_024277675.1 bacterium
GATGTGCAGGAATTCGGCACATTTCATTTAGGGATCGACAACTACACCACCATGTTTCGTGAAGCGGAAGATGGGGCTTATGACTTTGCCACCGATTTTGGGTTAACCACCGGGGCGCTTCCTTTTGAGAAGGTGAATCTGGAGGTGGGGGTCGATCTTATAGAGCCTACTGATGACCCGCTGTATTTTAACGGCAAGTTGGGAATTCCCGAAGATGCCCTGTGCAGTTATTCTCCGGCGGTAGCTGTAGGCGGCTATTTCTTCGGCACCGAAACCGATAAGGATGAGGGGGCTACGGATTATAATATCGGGAGCCAAGACCGACAAAATCGGCGACGGCAAGATATTCGTGGTGGATATGGTTAGCTGCACCCGCATCCGCACCGGCGAAGAGGGTAAGAACGCTATCGGCTGACACGGTGTCCGGGGTGGTTGCCAACCCTGTTTTGTTGCTGGAGGTGACACTGGGAGCCTGTCGGCTATGTTGCTTTACTTTTCTGGCTATGAACCCTAAAGCCCGATAGTCTCCCGGATTTAACAAGAAATTAACAACTAGGAAACATTCTTGAAACATAAGCCGGATATTCTCCTTTCTGATATAAACGTTTCCAACACAGAACCATATAATCAGGAGGAGGGATGGCGCTTTGAAAGGATTAAAGAGGTATCGGTTTGCTCAAATAATGTTTTTGTGTCTGGGGCTTTGTTTGTTTCCGGTAATGGCCTGGGCGAATGAAGTAAATGTAGCCGGGTTGGCTGAAATTACACGTGCGCTGGATACGGTATGGGTATTATTGGCGGCTTTTTTGGTATTCTTCATGCAGGCCGGCTTCGGCATGGTGGAGATCGGACTCATCCGGGCCAAAAATACCTGCAACTTGTTGATGAAGAACACCCTTGATTTCTGCATGGCCTGCGTGGGATTTTTTGCCTGCGGCTATGCGCTCATGTTCGGAGCGGGTAACGGCCTGTATGGCGCTCAGGGCTGGTTTTTGATAGGCGCCAAATCCGGGGCTGATGTTCCGCTGTATGCCTTCTGGCTGTTTCAGGCGGCATTCTGCGGGGCGGCGGCTACCATCGTGGCCGGCGGCATGGCTGAGCGCATGAAGTTTCAGGCGTACATGGTCTATTCCCTTTTGATTTCGGCCTTGATTTATCCTGTGATCGGCCACTGGGTATGGGGCGGCGGCTGGCTGGCGCAATTGAATTTCGCCGACTTTGCCGGCTCCAGCGTGGTCCATGCGGTGGGCGGCACGGCAGCCCTTATTGGTACCATAATCTTAAAACCCCGCCTGGGTAAATACAAACCGGACGGTTCCCCTAATGTGATTGCCGGTCACAACATCCCCCTGGTTTCCCTGGGAGTGTTTATCTTGTGGTTCGGTTGGTTCGGCTTTAATCCCGGCTCGACTCTGGGGGTAAGTAACGGGGGTAAAACTATTGCATTGGTGGCTATCAATACCAATCTGGCTGCCGTGGCCGGAACTATTTCCGCCATGTTTACCGTGTGGGCTATAAGCGGCAAGCCGGATCTTTCGCTGACCTTAAATGGGGCGCTGGCTGGCCTGGTGGCTATTACGGCGTCCTGCGCCTTTGTTTCCCCCGGCGCTTCACTCTTTATCGGGGCGGTGGGGGGCGTCATTGTGGTACTGGCTACCTTTATGTTAGATAAAGTCCATGTTGATGATCCGGTTGGCGCCTTCCCGGTGCACGGGGTAAACGGCATCTGGGGTACGCTGGCAGTAGGGCTTTTTGGACGGCAGGCGCTGGGACTGGCCAATGACGGCTTATTTTACGGCGGCGGTTTTACTCAATTGGGGGTTCAGGCGCTGGGAATTTTCAGTATAGTAATCTTTGTGCTTATAAGCATGGGGTTGATATTTAAGCTGGTTGATGCAACCATCGGCTTGCGGGTAAGTCCCGATGAAGAGTTGAAAGGCCTGGATATCGGTGAACACGGCATGGAGGCCTATTCAGGCTTTCAGATATTTATTACCCAGTAGGAGGATAAACCATGAAATTAGTGATTGCGTACATCCAACCGCATAAACTGAATGATGTAAAGCAGGCCTTATATGCGGCCGAAATCCATAAGATGTCGGTAACCAATGCCCTGGGCTGCGGGCAGCAGAAGGGCTTCCATGAAACCTATCGCGGGGTGGATATTGAGGTAAACCTGCTGAAAAAAGTGCGCCTGGAGATTGCAGTTAATGAAGAGTTCGTCCAATCAACCGTTGATGCAATAATTACCGGCGCCAAAACCGGCAATATCGGCGACGGCAAAATATTGGTGGTAAATCTGGAGCGTTGTGTCCGTATTCGCACCGGCGAGGAGGGAAAAGCCGCCATCGGCTGAGGGGGGGCAAGCCCCCTTTTTTATTAAAACTCCGAATATATGTAAAACAAATGAGAGCTTGATAAAAAGGAGGCTTGCCTATCCCCGGCTTGTGTTGAGGGTTAAAATATATTAGCATATAGGGGCCATGAAAAACATATTAATAGTCTTTGCCAAGGCTCCCATTTTAGGTCGGGTGAAAACCCGGCTGGCGCCCCCCTTGAGCTACCGTCAAAGCTATGTCCTGCATCGGGCATTTATAAAAGACACCCTGAAAAGAATAACCCGGCTTAAAGACATTAAACCGTGTCTGGGATATTATCCCAAAGGGTATAAGCATAAATTTAAGGGATTACTGCCGCCAGGGATGGAGCTATTCTGCCAGCAGGGTAAAAATCTGGGCCAGCGCATGCAAAATGCGCTGAAGCGCTATCTGGTGCAAAACGGCAAAGTAGTCATCATCGGCGCCGATATTCCCGGCTTGCCCCTGGGCTATATCCGGGAGGCCTTTAACCAATTAGATGAGCATGAAGTAGTCCTCGGCCCGGCTGCCGATGGCGGCTATTACCTGGTGGGAAGTAAGCTGATACCGCCGGAGATTTTTACTGAGATAGCCTGGGGTACGGATAAAGTGTATGAGCAGACCTGTGCCCGGCTTAATCATTCAGGCTATAAATATAGCAATATTTCCCCCTGGTTTGATGTAGACAGACCCCAAGACCTGTCCCGCCTAAAACAACTCCTGGAGCAAAACCCCCAAATCCTGCCGGCCACCCGTAAGGTA
This sequence comes from bacterium, assembly GCA_024277675.1. Lineage (GTDB taxonomy): Bacteria > SZUA-182 > SZUA-182 > SZUA-191 > JAJRXT01 > JAJRUS01. The sequence goes on from JAJRUS010000069.1 coordinate 3,120, forward strand.
ATGGCTAGCTTCCCAGTTGCAGCCTGCCCTATATCAGTACAGAATAAAGTGCTCTATAGGTGAATTATGGAATGACAGATGGGGTTAAATAGCCGGTAGGGTTTTAAATCCCATCTGCTTAAAATGGCCATCAAAGGTAAATGCTTCTTTTATTTTCATTTTCTGCATAACATGAAAACTAACACAATCAGTAAAGGAAAAACCTTTGTCTTGGTAACGGAGAAACAACTCCCATCCCTGCTTAAATTCCCTTTCTGAAATTTGTATAATCTTGAGAGAAAAGCTTTCAAGCAGCCGATTTCCTACTTCCGCTGCCTTAAGATACCCGATTCTTCTCTTCAGGAAGGTTACTACCTCATCAAATACAAAGGTTGTGGTTATTAATTTTTTGGGGTGTTAAATAAAACCTTGCCAAAAATCTTGGGCCAGTTTATGGTACTGGTCATCGCTATCTTCTAATGCAATAACGAAGCTGGTATCCAGAAAAACCAATACAGCCATTAGCCTCGCCCATAAATATACTTATCATGGCTTACAGAAGCATCCTTTAAGCCACTATGACCGGGTTTACTACCCAGACCCCACAGGGAATCATCTGCTGCTTTAGTAGGTAAGACAACGATTTTGCCATTTTCCTTTTTTATCTCCGCTTCGGTAATTCCCGCCATAAATTTCTTGGGAATAAGTAACCCCTCCGCCCTAACTTTCGCCTTCATATAATTCACCTGCCATTCTTAATAGGTTATTGATTTAAGCTAATTATAGCGTATGCCAAGAAAATTGCAAGGGTTTTTAAGGATAACATTAACCCTTAAACCTAACCGCTTTTTCCTAACCCAGCCTTTTCCTTGCCCAGTTATTCGCTCTGTGGTATTATAAATCACATGTGCGTGCATGTCCCGTTTATTATTTTTCCCTTTGTGTTTAATAACCTATATTTTTTGTAATCTAGGATGTGTCGATTTTTACCACAAAGCACACAGAGAACACAAAAAATCGCTAAAAATTAGTTGATTGGAGATTTAATACCATGAATACAGTTACTACATTGTTGTTAGGAGGAGTGGGAGGATTTTGTCTTCATGCATTGGGGATGAAAATTAATTTTAAACAAAGAACTATCGAAAACAAAATTAAGGTATATGATTCTCTAATTACACAATGGGTAAAGACACGCAATTTTATTTATTCTCAACACTTAAATCCTGAACGCTCAAATAACCCTTGGGATGACAATGCATTCAATGTTATGTATGGTGAATCGCAAGCCTTTATTGGAGAAGCAGTTCTGGTAAGTGAAGATTCCAAGTTAACAGAAGATATAAACGGTTTAAATGAAAAGTTCTATAGATTTAACTGGGCAAAAGATTCTCATGAAGAAGTTGATAACGCAATGGAAGAGATAAAGATACAAGCCCTTGATCTAGCCAAGAGAATGCGAAAAGACATAAAGGATAGCACAAGACTTGATAGAGAAGATATTCGTCATATAATAAGTGGGTTTGTAAAACTAGACACATAAAATATATTTTTACCACAAAGCAGAGGCCATTTGTCTTTTATTAGGAAGCCAGGAATCCATGAAAATAATGCCAAATGTCAAAATCCAAAGGGTTCAATGACCCAAGTTTAAGAAATGGGACGCAGATTTCCGCAGAGTAACGCAGATTTTTAAAAAATCATGAAAATCAGCGTTCATCTGCGTCCTAATTAAAATTTAACCATGTCTAATGATTCAGCATTATATAAATTCGAGCTGCCAATAGCAGTACTACCTACCTTGGGTTGTGGTGGGGAGTTAAAGAGCAGTATTTGTTTGGCGGCGGGCAAGGAAGCCTGGTTAACCCCGCCTATTGGGGATTTGGAAGAATATGATAACCTGGTGCGCTATCAAGATACTGTCTCAGCCTTAAGTAAGCAGTTGGGGATAACGCCTCAAATTATAGCCCATGATCTGCATCCTTACTATGTCAGTACTCGATATGCTAAACAGCAGGAGGGGGTAGAGTTAATTGCCGTTCAGCATCATCATGCGCATATCTCAAGCGTTATGGCCGAGCATAAAATCAAACAGCCGGTAATCGGTATTTGCTGGGATGGTACCGGTTTCGGAACAGATGGTCATTTGTGGGGCGGTGAATTCCTGGTGGCTGATTATAGTGGTTTTAAGCGCCGGGGACAGCTGGCCTACCTGCCATTACCCGGTGGCTCCACCGCTATAAAAGAACCATATCGGGTGGCGCTTAGTTTATTATATGCTACTTTTGGCGAGCAGCTTACCAGCTTAAATTTAAATGTGCTAAACTATATCGGCCGGGCCCGGATAAATATTTTACTTAAGATGATAGATAATAAGCTCAATTGCCCGCTTTCATCCGGTATGGGTCGATTGTTTGACGGGCTAGCCTCAATCATCAGGCTGGCGGATATAAACAGCTATGAAGCCGAGGCGGCTATAGCGCTGGAGCAGGCGGCCGGTAAATCAAGCGACAAACGGGTTTATCCTTATAATGTGCTTAAAGAAAATGGCAGGTATATTATAGACCCCCGGCCAATGGTTAAGATAATAGTGGGTGATATTAAAAAAGAAGCGGCTCATAGTTTAATCTGCCGCCGGTTTCACAATACCTTAGCCGATATGGCACTTAAAGTCTGCCGGCTTATGGCCGATGAGACCGGGATAATGCGGGTAGCCCTCAGCGGTGGGGTATTTCAGAATAAGCTGTTGGTAAGTCAACTGGCGCCTATGTTGGCGGCCAATGGATTTGAAGTGTTTCTGCCCGAACGTTTAAGCCCTAATGACAGTAGCATTGCCTTGGGGCAGGTAATGGTTGCCAATGCGGGAACTAACTCATGTGTATAGCTGTTCCGACTAAACTAATTAAGGTAGACGGTAATACCGGCTGGGTGAATATCGGCGGTTGTGAGCTTAGAGTGCGGCTGGACCTGGTTGATGCGCCAGGAGTCGGTGAGTATGTGCTTGTACATGCCGGCTTTGCCATCCACAAGATAGATGAGGATCAAGCTGAAGCGGCCCTGCGGCTTTTAAAGGGGAAGGCTTAAATGAAGCATATGACCGAATTCCGCCAACCGGATTTGAGCCGGGCTTTGATGGAGGCTATAAAACGTAGCTGCCATAAGCCGTTAAGGATAATGGAAGTCTGCGGCAGTCATACCATGGCTATCTTCCGGCATGGCCTAAAGTCGCTGCTGCCTCCGCAAATTGAGCTTATCTCCGGGCCGGGTTGCCCGGTATGCGTAACTGCGCCGCAGGAAATAGAGCAGGCCATAAGCATCGCCGCCCAACCCGGGGTGATAATGACCAGCTTTGGGGATATGCTGAAAGTACCGGGGACATCCGGCAGCCTGGCTGAGCTGAGGGCGCAGGGGGCTGATGTACGGCTGGTTTACTCTCCCCTGGATGCCTTGGCGCTGGCGCAAGAGCGCCCACAGCAGAAGGTAGTATTTTACGGAATCGGCTTTGAAACCACTGCTCCGACTATTGCCGCTACCATCCTGGCGGCAAAGCATGCGGGAGTTGACAACTTCAGCGTGCTGTCGGCGCATAAGCTTATTCCCCCGGCTATGGAAGCGCTGTTGGACGATGCTGAGGTGCGGTTGGACGGTTTTTTGTGCCCCGGGCATGTGAGTGTTATTATCGGGGCACAAGCGTATGAATTTGTAAGCAGCACATATCATAAGCCTGCCGTAATTGCCGGTTTTGAGCCGGTGGATATCCTGGATTCGATTCTAAGGTTAGTTAAGCAGCATGAGGCCGGGCAAGCCCGGGTAGAGATTCAATACCAGCGGGCAGTGACCCAGGAAGGCAATATAAAAGCGCAACAATTAATGCAAGAGGTGTTTGAAGTGACCGATGCGGCTTGGCGGGGGTTGGGGCTGATTCCGGGGAGTGGTTTAAAAATCAGGCCCAAATGGGCTAAATATGATGCCCGAAGCTATTGGGATATAGCCATCCCGCCGATTCCCGAACCCAAGGGCTGTATCTGTGGGCAGGTACTGCGGGGGGTAAACAAGCCGCCGGAGTGTAAGCTGTTCGGATCTGCCTGTACCCCGGAGAGTCCGGTAGGGCCCTGTATGGTCTCCTCAGAGGGCAGTTGTGCAGCTTATTATAAGTATCAGGGCAATCTGCTATGAAGTATGATAAAATATTACTGACGCATGGCAGTGGGGGGCAGCTATCCCGGCAGTTGATCGAGGAGTTGATCTTGCTCCACCTGGGAAACCCTATCCTCTCCAGATTGGATGATGCGGCACAGTTGGAACCGGAATCCGGCCGGCTGGCCTTTACCACCGACTCATTTGTAATCGATCCCATATTCTTTCCCGGCGGGGATATCGGTAAACTGGCGGTATGCGGTACGGTAAACGATCTGGCAATGAGCGGGGCGCTGCCCAAATACTTAAGTCTGGCCTTTATTCTGGAGGAGGGCTTGCCCATAGCTGATTTAGAGCGTATTGTGCTATCCATTAAGCAAACGGCGGCCGAGGCCAGGGTGCAGGTGGTAACCGGCGACATTAAGGTAGTCGGTCGGGGTGATGCCCATAAAATATTTATCAATACCGCCGGCATTGGAGTTGTTCCCGCGGGGGTCAATATTTCCAGTGATAAGCTTACCGTGGGGGATAAGTTAATCGTAAGCGGCAATTTGGGCGAGCATGCTTTGGCAGTAATGGCGAACAGGGCGGGGATAGAGTTTAATCCAGCGCTATTAAGTGATGTGGCTCCCTTATCCGGTTTGGTGGCTGATATGCTGAATGTATGTCCCCAAATCCACGCTTTAAGGGACCCCACGCGGGGTGGTTTAGCGTCCACATTGAATGAACTGGCCAAAGCCAGCCAGGTAGGCATTGTAGTGCAGGAGGAATGTATTCCGGTTACCGAAGCGGTGCTTGGCGCCTGTGAGTTATTGGGTTTTGATCCCTTGTATCTGGCGAATGAGGGGAAACTACTGACCTTTGTGGCAGCAGCGGATGCCGACCGGCTACTTGCACAAATGCGACAGCATAAATATGGCGCCCGGGCGCAGCTTGTCGGGGAGGTGATCGCCGAACCGCAGGGCTTGGTACAGCTTAAGACCGCCGTTGGCGGCACTAGGATACTGGATATGCCGGCGGGTGAACAAACTCCGCGTATTTGCTAGTATCATGTAACATTTTAAGTTTCGTATTTAAGTAATATATGATATATTGGCGGCAACTCAAACAAGGAGGCCGCCATGTTGCCGAGATATCGAGTAACGCTTACC
>JAJRUS010000070.1 GCA_024277675.1 bacterium
CCAGCTCACAAACTAAACAGCTTGCCTCATTCCCGCTAAAGCTCAACTTCTGCCCGCATTCGCACACAAAGCCTCTCACCCTGGCCGGATTACCATACACCAGGGCATAATCGGGCACATCTTTAGTCACTACCGAACCGGCGCCCACAAAAGCATAGCGGCCAATAGTATACCCACAGACTATGGTTACGTTAGCACCGATGCTGGCACATTTTTTAACTAAAGTACGGTGCCAGTGATCAGGCGTGTTGCGGGGGATGGCCGAACGGGGGTTTATGATATTGGTAAACACCATGGAGGGCCCGCAAAACACATAATCCTCCAGAGTCACCCCATCGTATACGGTAACATTATTTTGAATTTTAACCCCGTTACCAATACGGGCGGAAGCGCCAACCACTACGTTCTGGCCGATATTGCACTTTTCGCCGATAACCGCACCAGACATGATATGCGAAAAATGCCATATTTTTGTTCCAACGCCAATTGCCGCCCCCTCATCGATATAAGCCGATTCATGGGCAAAATAATCTTTAGCCATTTTATTCATCCTCATTATGATAACCGCTCAAGACACCCACTACACATAACCCATAATATAAGCCACCACAAACAGAATAATTAAAAGGTGGCTATGCCCCCCAGCCCTCAACCAATCCAACCAGCCAGGGGGTTACTTCAATCTTTTCCTTGAGCAGCTTACGGCTTCTTGCTCTCCATTTCTGTTTTGCATTCGGATCGCTAACCAATTCGATTGCTTTTTTAAGCGCAGGCTTATGGTCGGTAAACGGGTATATCAGGCCGTATTTCTGCTGCTCTATTATGCAGCCCGCCTCATGCGCCCAGGAGGAAATAAGTACCGAGGGCGTACCTAAGATAGCCGCCTCTGACGCCATAGTGGGACTCTCGCCTATATACAGGCCGGCATAGTATAGCAAATGGTGTATATCCTGCGGTGGAACGCCCAGTCTATATTGCTCCAACTCCGCCGGAAGTTTGGCCTCCGAGGTAATAAACACCCTACCCCGCCCGGTCAATTTGCTGATAAATTCCAGTCTTGTATCAATCGCCACCCCATGCTCGCCCACATCATGCGCCGCCCCCCAGGAAACAAAACGCACGATAAAGTATTTCTCGCCTGCGGCCAATCCTAATTTATCCACCACTGACTTATCGGCCTTAAATAGGTTCGGATGCAGATACGCCAATTCTTGAAATCCATTATACCGTATCTGTTTTTTGCCCGCATCCTCCCTGAAGGAAGCAGGGGTACAAATTGCACTGGCAAAGGGGAAGGAAATGAAATTGGACAGGCGGGCATGTTCGGTATCGGTAAATATAACAGCTGGAATCCCGGTTAACCAACCCACTGAGGCGATGGAAAAACCGGCAATGCCCACCATAACCTGGGGCTTAAATTGTTTGATAAGTTTATAAAGCTTTATATCGCGGCCGATAAGCTCCCTGAACAGGCCGTAAAGCCCCGGCCTGTAATCGCTGATTTTAATATAATCAATCCCATAGGCTTTAAGTAACTGTACATTATTTTCTTTCTCCCTTACCACCACCAGCAGTCGATGGCCCCGCCTCCGCCACTCTGAGATAGCATATTTAAAAAAATGCACATGCGCCGGATGGACTATGTCTATTAGGATATTCAATGGCTTGATTTAGGGCTGTTGCAAAAAGTCTTAAACATGTTTTTGGATAATGCGTAATCCTATCACATTTCTTTCATTTTGATTGACTTATTGCCGGACATTAACTAAAATATAAATATTGATGGCTTAACAGCTCGATATCTTATACTTAAGGTTATTAAAGTGAAGCTCAAAATTGTTTTAGAACAAGGTATGGACGGTTATATTACTGTCTATTGTCCCTCCCTAAGGGGTTGCGTATCCCAGGGCAAGACTACTGAGGAAGCTATGGCTAATATCAGGGAAGCCATCGAGCTTTATCTTGAACCAGATCCCCGGGAAATACAGGAAACTGAAAATCACAAAATCCTCGAACTCGCCCTATGACGGCTAAACCTAAACTTGCCTCAGGGCGAAAGGTTGCAAAAGCCTTAAGTGAATTCGGCTATCAGAAAATCTCTCAAAAAGGCAGCCACATTAAGCTCTGTAACGATTCCATCGGCCTAACCCTCATTGTATCCGACCATAAAGAAGTTGACCGCTGGACATTAAAAACCATCTTAAAGCAAGCTGAAATACCCGAAGACGAATTCAATAAATATCTGTAACCCTCACCTATTGCTTAATGCCAACAGGGTGTCGCCCAAACGGGATATTCAGCTTGGCAGTTTGCGCTTCAATCACAGCTCCAGCGTTTTTTTGAGATCATTGTGCGATACCCACTTTTTATTTTTTCGCTTAACTTCCAGGGCTGAGTAATAGTCTGACTTGTCTTGCTCCACCTCCTTCAATCTCATATATTCCTGGTAGTCAAGAATTACCGCCACCGACTTGCGGCCTTCTTTTATGATCTGGGTCTTAATCATGATACGCCTCCTGCCTGTGCTTTATTTCGTATATAAACATGATATTTTCAGTTTCTTCAAAAATAACCCGGTAACTACCCATACGGAGTCTTTTCAAATCCCCGTATCTTCCTTTTAACAGCTTTACATCAAAATTACCGGAAGGGTTTTCAGCCAAAGCCTCTATAGTTCTCAGGATCATTTCTGCGCCATTTTTGTCGCCTTTATGAATTTTTTTGAATTGTTTGACCGCTTTTTCCGAGTATTTTATCTCCATTACTTACTCACGTTTTGAGACCTGTTATCCAATGTACCGGGTGTTGAAATTGTTGGGATTCGCTCCGCTATACCCAACCTACCGCTGACTTAATTAACCCCACAAGTCCAAATGTCAAAAGCCTATTTGCTCTCCTGCATATCAAACAGCATGGCAAACAGGGTAAACTGCATTCCCATAGTCAAAAGCAGCGCACACATTATAGCCTGGGGCCCGGTGACCCCAATGCCCACCAGCTGCCGCCAGACCAGCACCAGCCCGTAAATAAATCCGGTGGGCGCCAGAATCAATCCCACTAAATAGAAAAAGGCCAGCGGGTGGAAATCCCATACAATATATTTATAAAGTATGCGGCGCAGAAACCCCTTTAGCAGCATGGGCGAGACCTTTAGCGCATATCTCATGCCTTTTATCTGAGATTGCCTCTCACCCGGTAGATATATTGCCCGGCGAGGCACATCCATCACTTTTAATCCCTTCGTATTCAAGCGAATGAGAAAATCCATCGGATAGCCGTAGCCCTTCCAGGCTTTATCCCAGTTAACAAACTCGATCGCCTTGCGGTTAATAGCGGTATATCCATCCACCACATCCACAATCTTGTAATAACCGGAAGCCATCTTAGTCAGCGCTGAGATAATCATATTGGCCACCAATCTCAGCTTGGGCATATCCCTGACACTGCCGGAATCCTCAAAAAAGCGGCAACCCTTGGCATAATCGGCCTGTCCGTCAATCACCGGAGCCAGCAAATCGGTAACTTGATCCAGCGGCATTTGATAATCCCCGCCTACCACCACCGCAATATCGTAACCATCAGCCAATGATGCCTTATAGCCGGTAATCACCGCCTGACCACAGCCCATATTTTTCCCGTGTTGAATCAGCTTAATCCGTTTGTCCTTTTTCATGCACTCCTTTACCACTTGTACCATATTGTCGGTACTGCCGTCATCGATGACATAAATGCGGTCAATCAAATCCGGTACATGCTCTAAAGTAGGCCGTATCAGCTTCTCCTCATTATGGGCGGGAACGACCAATGATATTTTATGTTCTATGTACATAGGCTATCCATTATCGTTAAAGAATGTCTGTATTGTATCAGCAACATACTCAAGGTGTTGCACCGGCAACTCAGCATACATGGGCAGGGATAATACCTGATTGGCACAAGCCTCGGCCACCGGAAAATCACCCGGCTGATATCCCAAAAAGCTGTAAGCCGGCTGTAAGTGTAGCGGAATCGGATAATGCACGCCGGTTTTAATCCCACCTTCAGCTAAAAAGTTTTGTAATTCATCCCGGCGCCCGGCGCTGATAACATAAAGGTGATAAACATGCTCAGCGTATGACTGTACCCTGGGGGTAAGCACCCCAGCCCCAGCCAGCAACTTATTATACTGTGCGGCCCGCTGCCGACGTTTTTCACTCCAATCATCCAGATACTTTAACTTAACCCTCAAGATAGCTGCCTGGAGCGCATCCAATCGGTAATTATAGCCGATTATCAAATGACGGTATTTATCCTTTCGACCGTGGTTAGCCAATAACCTGGATTTTTCCGCTATCTCTTCATTATTGGTAACCAGCATCCCCCCATCGCCGAAAGCGCCCAGATTTTTTCCGGGGAAAAAGCTAAAACAGCCCACATCGCCGACAGCCCCTACCCTTTTGCCTTTATAGCGCGCCCCATGCGCCTGCGCAACATCTTCAATAACCCGCAAACCATACCTTCGGGCCAAATCGAGCACCGGCTCCATATCAACCGGCTGTCCATATAAATGCACCGGCATGACGGCCCTAATCAAGCGCTTAGTCCGGCAATTAATCAAATTCCCTTTAGCAGCATCATATTTACAGTCGGTATCGATAAATTTAGTCAACTTATTCGTATCTATATTATAATCCTGCTCATTTACATCGACAAATACCGGATAGGCTCCCACATGGGAAATTGCCTCGGCGGTGGCAATAAAGGTGTGAGGGGTGGTGATTACTTCTTCGCCGGCTTTTACATCACAGGCCAGCAGCGCCAGATGCAGGGCGGTGGTACCTGAACTTGTGCCAACGGCATACTTGGCTTCACAGAATGCGGCAAACTCCCGCTCTAACCCGGCCACCGGCTCGCCCATAATAAATTGAGTTTTATCAACCACCTCAAAAATAGCCCGATCAATCTCCTCTTTTATGGTTTGGTATTGGGCCTTTAAATCCATAAATGGTATATCCATTTTCCTCCTCATAAGTCAAAAAAACAGCTTGAAAGTTTATTTTAATTTTCTAATGGATAATCTCTGTCAAGTGTTGGATGACCTCATCAACACTAATAGATTTCATGCAATTTCGTTCCGGGCAATCGCCTTCCATTAATCGGCGGCGGTCAAAACAGGGTTGGCATTCCAAGCCCTTATATATATTAACATTATGCTTATAGCCCCATATCCGGGGAGTGGTGGCTCCAAACAAAACCACCCCCGGCAAGCTTGCGATACTGGTGGCATGGTTAAAGACAGAATCAACTCCGATAAAGCCATGGGCAAACCTAAATAAAGCCAGCGCTTGCTGAATACTGGTCCGCCCCATAAATTTTACTGCACCAGCTACTGATTGCTCGAACACCACCCCTAACTGAATTACCGCATAACCCCGGCCCTTAAGCCAACGCACTACTTCCACCCAGCGCTCATTATACCAGCTCTTTCTTAATGAGCATTTGCAACGGGTGACCGGGCATGGCTGATGCAGTATAAAAAATTTCCGGCCCAGTTGTCGGGCCACCTCCCCAGCCCAGTCAATATCAGCTTTAGCCATTTTGAAATTTATCTTCTCGGCCACCTCATCAAGACCCAGTTGGCAACAGATAAAATTAATGGCATGCGGAGCGGACTCAGCCAGCGGCGGCCAACAGTCTGGATATATAATACATTCCGGCCCCTCAAGTTTATTGAATATCTGCTTGTACCCTGTGGGGGGCGTTTTCAAAATATCTTCCGCCCGGTCGACAAAGCCTTCAAATAATGGTTGATGTTTAAAAATCCGCCGGTAATTATGTTTACAATATATAGCGCTGTCAGGATACAGGGTTTTTATCCTCTCCAGGGCCGGCAGCGCCATCAAGGCGTCGCCTATACCGCCAGTCGCATTTGGTTTAAAGTAAATGACCTTTCTAGCCATAAGTAGATCATTCCACCGCTACCAGTTGCCCTGAATTTTTCAGGGATTTCTGGGCAGCCGTCAGTACCCTTACTACCTTTAAACCGTTCTCTCCATCGGTAACCGGCGCTTGTCTGGTGTTAATACAATCTATAAAGTGCGCACACTCTTGCTTTACCGGCTCTTTAAGATCGATTTTGGGAATCGAAATATCCCCATAGTGCAGCTTAAACTGAAATTCACCAAAGCTGACCACCGCTTCATCCCGATAGACGCCTTTATCATAAATTTTTAACTTGGCCTCATTATCCACATCATCATAAATAATCATCTTTTTGGAACCCACTACGGTCATGGTGCGCTTTTTGCTGGGATCCAGCCAGCTTACATGAACATGACCGGTCTTTTTATGGGGAAAATTCAAGGTCATAAACACCACATCCTCAATCCCTTCCTGGAGATAGGAAACCCCATGGGCGCTTACTGAAACAGGTTCCTCATCCAGCAGATACATCATAATGGATATATCATGGGGGGCAAAATTCCACATAGCGTTTAAATCGGTTCTCACCCGTCCCAGATTCACCCGGGTGGCATAAAGATAATATATATCTCCCAGCTCACCCTGCCTGATATAATCCCGCAAGCTGATAACCGCCGGGTTATATAAAAACACATGCCCTACCATTAAAATCCGTTGCCTGCTTTTAGCCAACCGGATCAAATCCCGTGATTCTTCGGTAGTCAGGGTCATGGGTTTTTCCACCAACACATCCAGATTATGCTCCAGCGCCCGCCGGGCTAATTTGTAATGCGTACTGGCCGGGGTAGCAATCGCCACTCCCTGTATAGTCTCTTCGGCCAGGATATCCTCATAATTATTAAACAACCTTACATTAGGATACAAACGCTTAACATTTTCTAACCTTTTCTGATCCATATCGCTGCAGGCCAGTAAATTTGCCTGCGGCAACTCGTGGAAATTGCGGATCAGATTTGAACCCCAGGCGCCACATCCAATAACCCCTACATTTATCATAAACCATTCTCCTTCGTCGCTTACTTAATCATTCCTCAGTCCGCTCAGAGCGCATCATATTTATTTCCTCGGCAATAAGCCCCAGCAAAAAAACCAACACCCCGGTTATCAATAACAACAGCACCATATTGCTGAAATGCTGGTGCTGAATAATCATATAAGACCCATAAACTAAGCCGGTTAAAATTGAGGCCAGGCTAATAGGCAGAAATATCCTGAATGGTGAGAACAGGGTGGCAATCTTGAGCATAATCAAAAAAAAGCGTATCCCATCCCGCCAAAGCCTGATTTTACTTTTACCTACTCGCTTGTTGGTGGCCACCGGCAAATACTTCAAGCTGTAACCGGCCTTAATCATGGCTAAGGTTATGGTGGTAGGATAAGAAAAGGTGTTAGGCAATAAATAAACAAATTTTTTGGCAATATTTCGCTTTATAGCCCGGAAACCCGAAGTAAGGTCGACAATCCTGTGCTGGGTAATATAAGATGCCAGCAAATTATATACCTTGTTGGCTAAGCGTCGATGGAATGGCCCCTGATAGTCGCCCGTGGTACGGGAACCTATCACCATATCATATCGGGGAATATGTTGCAGTAACCGGACAATATCCTGGGGGTTATGCTGGCCGTCGCCATCCATCAATACAATCACCTCACCCCCGGCATTCCTGATACCGGACTTGATTGCGGCGCCGTTTCCCATATTATATGGATGATTAATAACTCTCACTCCGGCCCGGGCTAAAATATCGCCGGTATTATCCGTAGATCCATCATTAACTACCAATAGTTCAAAGCCTGGTTGATAATCATTCAGCGCCTGCTTTATCTCTGCCAGCAGAGAATCGATTATCTGTCCCTCATTATAAACCGGAATTATGACCGTTAAATACGGATTAGCCGCCAAATCCAATACTCCTTGGGAACATGTCCCCTTTTTCAAGGTACCCTCTATCTAAAGGTACCCTCTGTATGTACAAAGGCTTACCGATACGTTGCTACTATATAATAAATAAAGCTGTAAATCAACGGCAGAATCCCCCGATAATCTTCCTTTAATTCCTTTAAGCCTTGACTTGTGACTTAGTCTATGATAAAAATTAATCAATATCATATAGAGCAACCAGGTACTGTTTTTAAGTTTAAAAGGGAAAATGGTGAAAATCCATTGCGGACCCGCCACTGTAAGCGGCAACGAAACCTGTATTATCCACTGAGGCCGCAAGCCTTGGGAAGGAACAGGGAGTAGAAAAAGCCGTAAGCCAGGAGACCTGCCTAGAGCGTTCTTCACTTTGGGGAAACCTTTCCCCTAATTTCTTCGCGGACAGAGAAGGGTGAAGCAGTGAACTTAAATATCCCAGCCTACGCAAGAAATAGGTCTGGGATTTTTTTATTTTTATACACTTAAGGTGCCGGCATGAAAAGGTTTTGGGCGCTGTGGTTGGTCTTAATTATTTTCCCCGTCTCCCAGTCCCAGGCTAAGGTGTATATAGATCAGTTGGGGCGGGAGATGACGCTTGGGAAGCCTCCCCGGCGCATCGTATCCTTATCGCCGGGAATCACCGAGATTCTGTTCGCCCTGGGTCTTGAGCACAGCATAGCCGGGGTGACCGAATTCAGTGATTACCCGGCGGCGGCAAAGCATAAGCCCAGGGTGGGCAGCTATGTGAATTTGAGTTTAGAGACGATTGTTTCCTTAAATCCCGACCTTATTATCGCTTCTGCGGATGGTAACCGGAAAGATGATATAGAAAAGTTGGCGGGCTGGGGGTTGGCGGTCTATGTGGTTAATCCCCAGAATTTACAGCAAATACTAAATACCATCCAAGACCTGGGCCGGATTACCGGGCAAGAGCAACAGGCCAAAACAATAGTGGCTGATATGCGGCGGCGAAAACAGGCGGTGACTGAGGCGGTGGCAGAATTATCCAGGCGCAGGGTTTTTGTACAGATTGAATCCAATCCGCTGATTACGGTAGGGCAAAATACCTTTTGGGACAATCTGATCTCCCTGGCCGGTGGAAAAAACATAGTTTCCGGCAAAGCCACGGGGTATCCCAGATATAACCTGGAGGATGTATTGCTGAGTAAGCCCGACATTATATTGGTTACCTCTATGGTGCCCACTGGTAAGGAACACCAACAGTTGGCCTTCTGGATGAGCTGGAAAGCTATTCCCGCAGTCAGAGACGACCGGGTTTATGTAATCAATCCTGATTTAGTAGACCGGCCCGGCCCCAGAATAATCGAGGGATTAGAACGCTTAGCCCGGATAATTCACCCGGAAGCCGGCTTCAGCCAGCCATGACCGTTACCTTTAAAAAGGTTGTGTTTTGCAGCTTGTGCCTGCTGATTTTACTCGTGCTGTCGGCATTATCGGCCATTTATTTTGGCCCGGCTAAAATTAGTCCGCTGGAAATACTCAGTATATTTCAGCAGGGGTTCGGCGGCTCAACTCAAGGGGTTATTATCCTGTCTATAAGGTTGCCCCGCATAATCCTGGCCGGGTTGATAGGGGCGGCCCTGGCCGCTGCCGGCAGTATATTCCAGGCATTGCTCCGGAATCCGCTGGCCGACCCTTATATATTGGGTATCTCCAGTGGGGCGGCGGTGGGAGCCATCTCGGTAATTTTATTGGGCTATGCCGCCGGCGGTTGGTGTATTCCGCTGTTTTCTTTCATCGGCGCCCTGCTCACCGTGCTGCTGGTTTTTTATGTGGCCCGCACCCGGGAGAAGATACAGACCAACACCCTGCTACTGGCGGGGGTGATTGTCAATTCATTTTTTTCGGCGGTGATTATGTTGCTGCTTTCTATCTCCAACGGCCATGATTTACAAGGGATTCTCTACTGGCTGATGGGGGATTTGGGGCAGGCCGATTATGGGAAGCTGGTGTTAATCCTGCCCTATATTTTAGGGGGCGTCGGCGTGTTGTACTTATACACCCCCAAGATAAACCTGATGCTGCTGGGAGAGGATGAGGCCGGGCAGTTGGGGGTGGAGGTGGAGACGACCAAAAAGATTCTCTACTTGCTGGCCTCGCTGATTACCGGGGCGGCGGTATCGGTATGTGGAATTATCGGCTTTGTGGGCTTGATAATCCCGCACATCGTCCGGCTCATCTGGGGAAACGATTACCGGCTGCTACTACCGGCATCCTTTTTGCTGGGTGGCTCGTTCCTGATAATCGCCGATACAATAGCCAGGACTATTATATCGCCGGTGGAACTGCCGGTGGGAGTGATAACTGCGGTCTGCGGCACTCCGTTCTTTATTTATCTATTGAGAACCCGCAAGGTATTGTGATATGTCGCTGGAGCTTAGCGTAAACGGGGTCGGTTTCAGCTATGGGGACAGCCGGACACTGCAGGACATCTCCCTTGAGGTCGGCTGCGGTGAATTTCTGGGAATTATAGGCCCTAACGGCTCCGGCAAGACTACCTTAATAAAATTGCTGGATGGTATGCTGACCCCTCAACCGGGGGATATCCGACTGAATGGAGTCAGCCTGGCCGACTTAAAAAGAAGTGCGATAGCCAGGCAAATAGCGGTGGTCTCGCCCGGTCTGGCGCTTAACTTCAGCTTTAATGTGCGACAGTTGGTGTTGATGGGCCGGTATCCTCACTTAAACAACCTGCACTTTGAGGGAGACAAGGATTACCGGATTGCCGAAGAAGCCATGGCCATTACCGATATTTCGACATTGGCCGATCGCTATTTCCATGAATTAAGCGGTGGGGAAAGGCAACGGGTGCTGTTGGCCAGGGCGCTGGTACAGCAGCCGCAGTTGCTGTTGTTGGATGAGCCTACCGTATACCTGGATATTAGTCATACGGTAGATTTTTTTGACCTGATAAAAAAGATGAACCGGGAGCGGGAACTCACGGTGGTGGTGGTTTCCCATGATATAAACCTGGCGGCTGATTATGCCGACCGGATTATGTTGCTGGACCGGGGAAGAATTTTCCGGCTGGGTTATCCGCATGAGGTGATCACCGCCGGGAATATAAATACGGTTTACGGCAGAAAGGTATTGGTGGATACTAATCCGGTAACCGCCAAGCCGAGAGTCACTCTATTCAGCGACTTGCTTCATCAACTTTCAAAGGAGGCTAACCGCCAACACTTAAGGCTATAACAACTTTATTGGGTGTAGGGAAGACCGGTGAAAAACCGGCGCTGCCCCGCAACTGTAAAGGGAACGAAATCTGCTGGGAATCCGTCGGTAGAATCAGCTAAAGTCCGACAGGCTCCAAGAGCCACTGTTTCGGTGAAAAACCGGGACGGGAAGGCGCAGAGAGTAGGTAAGGAGTCTGCACGACTCCTAAGCCCCTAAGCCAGGAAACCTGGCCCGATAAAACACATCTAACCCATTTCCGAGGGGAAAGGAGGCAGATACTATGAAAATACCATTCCTTCCTCCGTAAAGCCAGACCGGCATAAGAGTACCCTTTAACTATAACCGGCTTTGGAAAACACATAATACGGAGGTTTGATTGAATGAAGAAAATATGGACATTGTGTATTTTAATTTTAATTATGGGATTCGCCCGGCCAGGCCTGGCTGAGACCATGGAGGAAGCGGAATTGGGGGAAGTGGTGGTAACCGCCACCAAAACCGAGGAGCAGATAAAAGAGCTGTCCAGTTCGGTAAGCGTCATAACCCGCACCGAAATTGAACAAAAGAAGCTGGACAGCGTGGTTGAATTGCTGCGGACAATCCCCGGACTGGATGTGACCCGCTCCGGCGGGCCCGGCAAGAGCACTGCGATATATCTGCGGGGCGGCAATGCGGGGCATACCCTGGTGCTGGTGGACGGGGTACAGGTAAACAGCCCCACTCTGGGAAGCTTTGACTTTGCCGATCTTACCATAGATAATATTGAGCGTATAGAGATTGTGCGCGGCCCCCAGAGCACCCTGTACGGCTCGGACGCCATGAGCGGGGTAATCAATATCATCACCAGGAAAGGAGTCGGCAAACCGAAAGCCGCCTTAACCTTCGAGGGAGGATCGTATCAGACTTATCGGGAAGTGGCTTCCCTCACGGCAGGCAGCGAAACGGTGAATTTCTCCCTGGCCGCTTCCCATCTGGAAACCGAGGGCATATCCGCCGCCGCCGAGCAGCAGGGCAACCACGAAGATGACGGTTACACTAATACCACTATCTCCATGAGATTGGGAGCCGAGGTATTCAAGCAGGCCCGGTTGGATACCAGTCTGCGCTATATAGAGGCTGAATCCGAGCTGGATGCACTTGGAATGGACGATCCCAACTATAAGCAGGATTCACGGACATTGATATTGGGTACCAACTTCAGCCATTACCTTACCGGGTGGTGGGAACAGATACTTAAATTGCAGCTTACCAAAAACGAATTGGAATATACCGACCCGGATACTTCCTGGAATAATTTCAAGATTGATACCGCTGTCAGGGAAGCTGAATGGCAGCATAATCTTTATCTGCTGGATGATACGGATACCTTGACCCTGGGGGCCGAATATGAGGAGCAGGCCGGGGAAAACCAGGGGGTATTCGATGAGTTCGTTATCAACCGGGCGCTGTACATCCAGAACCAGTTAAAGCTGCTGGATAAGAGCCTGTTCATCACCGCCGGCGCCAGGCTTGACGACCACAGTCTCTTCGGCAGCCAGGATACCTACCGGGTGGGGCTGGCCTATCGGCTGAAGTCCACTAATACCAGCTTCAAGGCCAACCTGGGCACCGGCTTTAAGGCGCCTACCCTGAATGACCTGTTCTACCGTGACCCCTGGGGCAGCCGCGGCAACCCGGAGCTTGAACCCGAAGAAAACCAGGGCCTGGATTTTGGGATTGAACAGCGGTTTTGGGAGGATAGAATATTCCTGGGAGCTACTTACTTCTACAACTCCTTCGACAACCTGATTGAGTGGGTAGAATATGCTCCCTGGTCATGGGAGCCGCAAAATGTAGCGGATGCCACAACAGCCGGCTGGGAGTTGGAAGCCGACATTAATCCCGTAGATGAGCTTAAGCTAAGCGGCAATTATACCTATACGGACACCGAGAATAAGCAGACCGGCAAGGAATTATCCCGCAGGCCTAAACACAAGCTCAACCTGAATCTCAATTACCGGCCATGGGAGAAGTTGAACCTGAATCTCGGTATAAACTATGTGGGCCAACGCTGGAATGACGCTGATAATAAGAAACGGGTGGATAGCTATACCAGGGTCGATCTGGCGATTAGTTACGATATATGCGATTATGCCCAGTTGTTCGGCCGGGTGGAGAATCTGCTGGATAAGCAGTACCAGGAGGTGCTGGATTACAGCGCTCCCGGCGCTTCTTTCTACGGCGGGGTTAAGTTAACCTTTTAGGCTGAATATGTATCTATATAGATATCCGCTCAATCAGAGATATCGGTTTACGTCCCGGCTGGGGAAATCAGCCCTTTTTTCGTTTTCGTTATCTATCCATATCCTGGGGCTGTTTTTTATAAAGCGGCTATATCGTAAACCGCCTGTTTATCCTCTGGAAACTACCGGGGGTTCGCTCATGGTATATCCAGTAACGGCGGTAGCGGTTAAAACCTCAACCGCAGCAGATCGAACACACCGAGGCATCAATGGAATAAGGCTGCCGGCTCTCCAGCAGCCGGCGCCCCGGCCGCCAAGAGCGCCACAGGGGAAAAGCTCTTCCTTCAACCAGCTATTCGCTCAGACCCTCCGGCGCCAGGAGAAATTGTCCCGGCAAATGCCGGATAAGCTAATAACCCTGGAGATTAAGGCCGGTAAAAACCCCCGGGAACCGGCACACAGGCAGATAGGGCTTAGCGCCCCCTTACCGCTAAAAGGCAAACGAGGGATTTTCCCCGCTGCCTATTCCCATAAAGCGGCTAATGATTTTAAACGGTTGCCGCTCCGTAAAGTGGTCTTTAATTATACCGACCAACACGATGATCTCAGGCAATCTTTTCTGAATCAGATAATGACCAAAATTAAGGCCACCAAACGCTATCCGAGGCAAGCCAAGCGCAGGGGAATCGAGGGCACTACCTGGCTGAAATTCCGCTTAAGCCAAAATGGCATGGTAGCTGATATTGTGTTATTGGCTTCCTCCGGCTCTAAGATTCTGGATCAGGCATCGCTCAACACCGTTCGTAAAGCCAGCCCCTTCCCTTACATTAAAGGCTGGCTCAAACTAAACATATCCTATAGTCTGAAAGAATAAATCAGTTCCAGCTAATGGGCTGCCCCCGGCATAAGCTTTTGCTTGATATAATCCCCGAAGTCTGCTAAATTGTAATATGCTGTATTAAGGAGGGATTATGACTTTAGGAGAGATGCTGGCGGCTACTGCCGAGGCCGGTCCGAAACGAAAAGCGATTGTTTTTAAAAATCAACAACTATCGTATGAAGAGTTAAACCAACGGGCCACCTGGGTGGCTCAGAACCTGCGGCAGCTGGGGCTGCGAGTCGGAGAACAGGTGGCTGTTTTACTCCCCAACTGCCCGGAGTATATAATCGCCATGTTCGGGATTTTTAAGGCCGGTGGAGTGCTGGTGCCGATAAACAGCTTCCTGACTCCCAATGAAGTAGCCTATATCCTGGAGGATTGTGAGGCTACTGTGCTGATAAGCAGCGCTAAGTTCAGTCGCCAACTAGCGGCTTGCAGCAAGCTGGAATCTTTAAAACATATGGTTATGGTGGGGAAAGCCACCCCCAAACAACTCTCCTTTGATAAATTACTCGTAGCTGACACTTCCGCTGAACTACCCAAATTAAGCCCCGACAACCGGGCGCTCATCATCTATACCTCCGGTACCACCGGCCATCCTAAAGGGGCCTTGCTTTCACATAACAACCTCATATCCAATGTAAGCTCCTGTTCTAAGGTGATCAAACTCTCACACAAAGACCGCTTTCTGGTGTTTCTGCCCCTTTTCCACTCCTTTACGCTTACGGTTACCGTGTTTTTCCCCTGTTTCCTCGGCGCCCGTATAATTTTGCTGGAAGCCGTTGCCCGCGAGGAAATCCGCCGGGCCATAGTCAGTCAACGTCCAAGCATTATGGTGGGTATCCCGACCGTATACAACCTGTTGAGCCAGGTAAAGCTCGGTTGGCTGGCCCGCTGGTTTAATCCGGTACGCACCTATGTCAGCGGGGGCGCCCCGCTGGCGGTTGAGGTATTGGAGAATTTCCAGCGCAAATACCACCGGCCGCTGCTGGAAGGTTATGGCCTTTCCGAGACCTCGCCGGTGGTAGCCATCAACCCGCCACAGAAAACCAAAGCCGGTTCGGTGGGCCTGCCGGTGCCGGGGGTGGAGGTTAAGACATTGAATAACCAAGGAAATCTAAACAAGGCCAACGAGGTTGGTGAGTTGCTGGTCAGGGGCCCCAACATAATGCAGGGATACCTTAACCGGCCCCAGGCTACTAAAAAAGCCTTGATTGACGGTTGGCTGCATACCGGCGATATGGCCCGGATTGATGAGGACGGCTATATTTATATCGTAGATCGCAAGAAAGAGATGCTGATTGTGCATGGCTCGAATGTTTACCCCCGCGAAATCGAGGCGGTGTTGTGCCGGCATCCCAAAGTGGCTGAATCGGCGGTAATCGGTATCCCGGATGCCCATCGCGGGGAAATACCCAAAGCGGTGATTGTGCCCAGAAAGGGGGAGCAGCTACGCGAGCGGGAAATAAAACAATATTGCCGACGCTTCTTAGCCCCCTTTAAAGTACCGCGGGTGGTGGAGTTCAGGGATTCGCTACCCAAAACCGCCACCGGCAAGGTAATGAAACGTATGTTGTAACCTCAGTCTCCCTGCATGTCTTTTTGTTTACAAGGAGGTGCAAATGGCCGAAAAAGTTAAAAAACGGGATAAACTCTCCATAATCTGCTTTAGCGGGGATTTCGATAAGGCTATAGCCGCCTTCACCCTGGCTACCGGGGCGGCGGCCTCCAATAAGGAGGTCAGCTTGTTCTTCACCTTCTGGGGACTCAATATCATCAGGAAAAACCCCGGACGGGCTTTTAAGGGAACCGATTTACCCACCAGGATGTTTAATTTTTTAATGGGCGGCGTTAAGCGCCTGCCGCTCAGCCGACTGAATTTCTGCGGCCTTTCCCCCAAGCTTATGAATAAACTAATGCGCAAAAAGAATGTAGCCACCCTGGATGAGCTTATCGAAAGCGCCAAGGCGCTGGGCATCAGACTGATTGCCTGTGAAATGGCTATGCATATTCTGGATATAAAGCGGGAGGATTTGATAGCGGAGGTGGAGGATGTAATCGGCGTGCCTACCTTCTTAGATCAATCTAAGGACGCTATGACTTTATTCATCTCTTAAGCATTATGAAATACCATTTGGATGTAACCGATAAAACCTGCCCCATGACCTATGTGAAGACGCGCCTGAAACTGGACACGCTAGAACCCGGCGACATACTGGAGGTGCTGGTAAATCAGGGAGAACCGGTAAAAAGCATTCCTCAATCGGCGGAAGAAGCCGGTTATAAAATAGTTGAAGTTTTACCCCGGGGAGATAAGTTCCTAATCGTTATTGAGAAGTAGCTGATGGGCGTGTCGCCCAATCCAATTAAGGGGGATTCCCCCTACGCTCCCGTTGGTCGCTACCCCCTTTTTATAAAACGAGTTATAGAACATCAACTTTAGAATCTTTGGTCATTTTCGCTATTTGGCGACAGTCTCATGATATATAGCATAGCCTATGACTTACAGGAATTAAACTTTGATCTCCCAGCAAGGCTCAAGGTTGAACTGGCGACTTTAAGCCCTACCCCTCCTGTAGCTGATGTAGAAAAAACCCTGAGAGAAAACTTACACCGCCCCCTGGACTCACCACCCTTAAGAGAACTGGCTTGCCCCGGCGATAAAGTATGTCTGGCGATCACCGATGCCAGCCGCCCCTGCCCCACCAAGCTGCTGCTGCACCCTGTATTAGCGGAACTACACCAAGCCGGAATTAAGGATGCGGATATTCTTATCATAATCGCTACCGGCCTGCACCGCAAAAGTACGCTCAAAGAAAAAACAAATATGGTGGGGGCTAGCGTCATAAAACGTTATCGCATAATAGATCACTGCGCCACCGACAAAACACAATTGCAGGCTTTGGGGCAGACCAGAACCGGCGTGCCTATAGTCATTAATAAACCAGCTTATGAGGCTGATTTACTGCTTAGCATCGGTTTGGTGGAGTTACACCAGTATGCGGGATACAGCGGCGGCGGCAAGACGGTAGCCATCGGCCTGGCCGGTGAGGCCACCATTTCCCATACCCACTCTTTGGCAATGCTTAAGCAAAATGGGGTCAGGATTGACAATATCGATGAAAACCCTTTTCGCCAGGCAGTGGAAGAGATAGCCCAAACAGCGGGGCTTAAATTGGTAGTAAACGTGATCTTAGATCAAAAACAGCAAATTACCCATTTAGCCGCCGGTACATCTAAGGCCGTATTTGAAAACTTAGTCGATAAAGCCCGGCGAATGTCCGCCGTAACTATAGGCCATCCCTACAAGCTGGTAATCGCCGGGGTCGGCGCTGCTAAGGGCGCCAATCTATATCAACTTTCGCGGGCGGCCAGCTATCTGGCCTATAAACCTGAACCGGCGGTGGCCAAAGATGGTATAATCATCCTGGCAGCTTATGCCACCGAGGGGATCGGGGAAGGACTGGCTGAGCAGGGGTTTTTTAAACTGATGAGCCAGACACCAGACCCCGACAAAATCATCTCTTGCCTGGAAAGAGGGGATTTATCCCCCCCCTCACCGCCGCCCCCACCGGGGGCACAGCGGGCCTATGTTATGGCGCAGGTGCTCAAACATTGCCGGGTGCTGGTAGTGGGCAGTTGTTGCCCTGACCTGGTAAAACGGGTGGGCTTTATCCCGGCACAAGATATGACAGCCGCTCTGGGGTTGGCCGAAGAGATGCCGGGCGCTCTGGATGAGCTGCTTATAGTGCCCCATGGGATGCAAACCTTAGTTAACGTTATATAACTTATGGACTACGATGTAATTATAGTCGGAGGTGGGGTGGTGGGTTGTGCTATCGCCCGTGAGCTGTCCCGCTATCGCTTGAATTTATTACTGCTGGATAAGGAACACGATGTAGCTCGCGGTGCCAGCGGGCGTAACAGCGGGGTGGTGCATTCGGGGGTGCAGGTTCCCCCCGGCAGCTTAAAGGCTAAGTTGAATATTGCCGGCAGTAAGCAATTTCCCAAGCTTTGCCGTGAGTTAGGCGTTCCCTGGCGCCGGGTAGGCAAGCTGATTGTGGCTCAGCATAAGTCTGAACTGGCTAAGCTGACACAGATGCTGGGCACTGGTAAAAAAAGCGGCATAGCCGATTTAAAACTGCTTGATAAGCCACAGTTAAAACAGCTTGAACCACACATAAACGGCATTGCCGCCCTCTACTCCCAGGGTGAGGCCATCTTCTCACCCTATATGCTGAATATTGCCCTGGCAGAGAATGCCAAACAAAACGGGGTACATATCAAGCTTAATACCCGGGTGGTCGGAATTAAGCGGCTTGAAAATAAATTTAAGCTGGCTACCGACAATGGCTCGTACACAAGTCGCTATGTGGTAAACAGCGCCGGGGTGTGGGCCGATAAGCTGGCCCAAATGGCCGGCATAACCGGCTATCGCATCTATCCCTGTCGCGGTGAATACCGGGTGCTGGATAAAGCCTGCGCCAAGATGATAAACTCCATGGTATACCCGGTGCCGGTAGCAGGTTATGGAGGCTTAGGGATTCATCTTACCCCCACTATTGATGGTAATATACTCATCGGCCCCAGCGCCGAATACGTGAAAGGCCGGGAAGATTACCGCACCACCGGGCCGGTGTTAAACAAACTGTACCGGGAGGCGCTACAGCTTCTACCGGCCATAGACCGCCGGGATTTTATCGCCGCTTATGCCGGGATACGCAGCAAATTATGCCGCCCCGGCTCCAGCCGATTTACCGATTTCATGATATGCGAAGAGCCCAAACTAAAGGGGTTTATCAATCTGGTGGGTATTGAATCCCCGGGATTATCGGCGGCACCGGCTATTGCTAAGCATGTCGGAAAACTTATTGCAAAGGGCTTAAAGTTAGCGCCCAATCCAGATTTTAATCCCCGGCGTAAAGTAGAAACCCGCCTTGACAACCTATCGGGCGAGTTGGTGTGTCGCTGTGAGCAGGTAACCCGGCGTGAGGTGTTGGCGGCTATCAATAATCCTTTAGGCGCCAGCAGCTTAAGCGCCATAAAATACCGCTGCCGGGCCGGTATGGGGCGTTGCCAGGGAGGCTATTGCCTGCCCCGTATAGTGGATATGCTAAGAGAGACCAGCAATGAAGAAATAACCTTTCACGGGCCGGGTTCTCATATGTTTATCGGCGCTACCAAGGAGTTGCTTAAGTGCAGTTAAAACGTGAGTTGATGGTAATCGGCGGCGGCCCGGCGGGGCTGGCGGCGGCAGTGGCCGCCAGGCGGGCGGGAGTCCGGGACATACTACTGATTGAGCGGGAGGATTGTCTGGGGGGTATCCTAAACCAATGCATCCATAATGGATTCGGGCGGGAAATATTTAAAGAATCACTCACCGGCCCTGAATATGCTCAGATATTTATTGAGCAAGTGCAACTATCGGATATAGAATGCTGGACGGGTACCCTGGTCACTGAATTAACCGCCGGCAAAAGAATAATCGCAGCTAATAGCCGGGGACTGCATCGGATTTGTGCTCAAGCGGTTATCCTGAGTATGGGCTGTCGCGAACGCACCCGGGCGGCGGTGGATATTCCAGGCACTCGTCCGGCTGGGATTTATACCGCCGGGGTAGCCCAGAATTTTATAAACTTAAGAAATCTCATGCCGGGTAAACGTTTTATAATCCTGGGTTCCGGCGACATCGGCCTGATTATGGCCCGGCGGCTGACCTTAGAAGGCGCCGAGGTACTGGGGGTGCTGGAGAAGCTGCCCTACCCCGGCGGATTGCCGCGCAATATAACCCAGTGTCTGGAAGATTTTAATATCCCGCTATATTTAAAGCATACGGTCACTGATATTCATGGAAAACATCGGGTGAGCGGGGTAAGTATTGCCAAGGTCGGGCCGCGGGGAGGGATTTTACCGGGTACTACTCGAAAACTGGCTTGTGATACCCTGCTTTTATCGGTGGGGCTGATTCCTGAGAATGAGCTTTCTAAGGCTGCCGGAATAAAACTGGACAGGCTTACCGGCGGCCCGTTAGTGGATGAGACCGGTCAAACCAATATCCCCGGTATTTATGCCTGCGGTAATGTGCTGCATGTTTATGATATAGTAGATCAGTTGACTAAAGAGGCTGAAGCGGTAGGCCGGGCTGCCGCCTGTTATATTAAGGCTGGACAATCTCAATTGCCTCTGCTCCGGGTACAAGCCGGTTCAGGCATCAAATATGTGGTGCCGCAGCAAATCAGCGCCCCCGGAAAAAGGCTGCTGAGCTTCAGGGTGGACACCCCGGGGCAAAATAAGTATATTGTAATAAAAAGTGGGCGAAAAATCATAAAGCGGCAGATTAAGCAGCGGGTCAATCCCCCGGAGCTAATCCAGTTGGAAGTAAACCTGCCGGAACTGTCGCCTGGCAACATTATTAAAGTGGAACTCAAATGACCCGAATAATTCGGGCTTTGTTACCGGCAAAATATTATTTTATTGTAAGCATTAAACTTGTCAGTCTCCAAAATAGATCGTAATGAGAAAAAACCTGACCTGCATAATATGTCCGCTAAGCTGTCAAATCAGGCTAAGCTGTGTGGATAAAGATATAAAGCGCATAGAGGGTGCATTGTGCTCCAAGGGCAGGCGTTATGCGGAAAAGGAGCTGCACTGCCCTACCCGCTCGCTGACCACCACCCTGGAGGTAATCGGCGGGGAGCAGCGGCTGGTAAGTGTAAAGAGTGACCAGGAACTACCGCGTGAGCTTTTGATGCCGGTTATGCGTCAATTGGCTAAGCTTAAGGCGCAGGCCCCCATCAAAATCGGGCAGGTGTTGGCCGCCGATATACTGGACACCGGGGTAAACATTGTGGCCACCAGACCAGTAAGCAAGGGAGATAACCGCTAGATGAGCCAACCGCTGGGATTTGGACTAATCGGACTGGGGGCGCATGGTGCCAGATATGCCAAGCACCTGTTACACGATGTGCCCGGGGCGAAGCTGGTAGCTGTATGCCGCAGAAACCGTCAATTGGGTGAAGAGTTTGCCCGCCGACATGGAATCAATTACTACTCCGATTATCATAAATTAATCGCTGCCCCTGAAATACAGGCAGTGGCGGTGGTTACCACCCCCAACCTCAATCCGGATATATGTAAGCAGGCGGCAATCGCCGGTAAGCATATACTGCTTGAAAAACCTATGGCAATAAACGCCGCTCAGGCCAGCAGCATAATAGATACAGCTAAAGCCGGCGGCATAAAGTTGATGATAGGCCAAACCCTGCGCTATAACAGCCTGGTGCAGGAAATAGTAAAGCAGCAAGAAAGAGTGGGAAAGCTGTTTTCCCTCAGCCTTTATATGCGGGCTCCCGCCTTTGCGCTGCCTTGGCAGGATGAGTTAAGCATCGCCGGCGGCGGCGCTGTCCTGCATATGGGAATTCATATGTTTGACTTGGTACGCTATATAACCAAGGCTAAAATAAAGCAGGTTTACTGCGAGACCGGCAGGATATATAATAAATATCTGGAGGATGGTTTTAGCGCTATTTTGAATTTAAGCAACTGGGTAAAAGTGGTGCTTGATTGCGCCCGTTTCAGTAATGGGCGCTCAGGCCGGATAGAGTTAGTCGGCGAGCCAGGGCAGCTCGCAGGAGATTATATACAGCATACGCTTCAACTAATCAGCCATGGCAGGCGACATGACCTACCCCTGCCGGAACCGCTCCACACGGTAAAACAGGCGCTTATCGCCTTTACTGGTTGCGTACTGAATGATGAGCCGCCCCCGATTACCGGCCTGGATGGGCTACGGGCGGTGCAGGTAGCGGAAGCATGTTATGCCTCGAATGAGCAATCCAAACCAGTGGTGGTAGCCATATAAGGAGATTTTGTGGAATATCTGATTGTACTGATACTGGTGGGTTTGGGGGTTATTATTTTCCTGCTGTTGCGCCCGGGGAAACAGGATCAATCGCTGAATTTGCTCCAACAACAGCAACAGCAGGCGGCAAATCTAATGCAGCAGCAACAGCAGCATAACCAGCAACTCATGCAGCAGCAGGTTGACGGCCTGCGGGAGCATATCCGGGCAAGCCTGGAGGGCAACACAAACCAAATCAATAAACGCCTGGAGAGTACCACCCAGCTTCTGGGTAATGTACGCAACCAGTTGAGTCAGGTAGAAGAGGCTCACAAGCGTACCTCCGAGCTGGCCAAGGATATTTCCAGTCTACAGGAAATACTACAAGCCCCCAAGCTGCGGGGAAACCTGGGGGAGTTGTTTCTAAAAGACTTGTTGAGCCAGATTCTACCGGCGGAACATTTCGAGCTTCCCTACACGTTTAAAAGCGGCGAGCGGGTGGACGGCGTAATCAAGCTGGGGGATGGGCTGGTGCCGGTAGATGCCAAATTCCCCTTAGAGAATTTCCGGCGGATCACCCACTGTAAAACCCCGGAGGAGGGGCAGGCCGCCAGGAAGAAATTTGTAACCGATGTCAAGAAACATGTCGAGGCTATCGCTCAAAAATACATCCTGCCCGATGAGGGAACCTACGACTTTGCCCTAATGTATATCCCGGCTGAGAATGTCTATTATGAGATCATTATCCGTGATGAGGGGGATAAGAGCATCATCGGTCATGCCTTAAAGCGCCGGGTGATTCCGGTATCCCCCAATACTTTTTATGCTTATCTACAGGCTATTTTGCTGGGGCTTAAGGGCTTGCGGGTTGAGCGCCATGTACAGGATATTATCCGCAGTTTAAGCCGCCTGCGGGATGATTTTGGCCGTTTCCAGGGTGATTTCGGCAAACTGGGCACCCATCTCACCCATGCCCGCAACAGCTATGAATCTTCGGAAAAACGCTTAAGCCGCCTGGGTGAGAAGCTTGACGGATTCGACAGCATAACCCCCGCCGAAACCACGCCTGAGTCTCCGGCAAAGCTAACCAAATGATGTCCCGTATAACACTATTTCTAACCGCTTACACTTTTTGCTGCTTTATTATGCTAAGCGCTTGTGCGGCAGCCCATAAGCCGGCAAAAAAATCTACCGCTTCATATAAAATCGCCGGACAGCGTTATTATGTACTTGATTCAGCCCATGGTTTTGTGCAACAGGGGTTGGCTTCGTGGTACGGTGAGGATTTCCACGGACGGCCCACCGCCAGTGGCGAAATATACGATATGTACGCTAAAACGGCGGCCCACAAAACCCTGCCGCTGGGCACTCAACTGCGGGTGAGTAATCTGGATAATGGACATAGCGCTATAGTGCGAGTTAACGACCGCGGGCCGTTTGTCAGGGGCAGGATTATAGATCTATCATATAGCGTTGCCAATGAATTAGGCATACTGGAAGCCGGGGTAGCCCCGGTGAAGATAGAAGCCCTGGCTACAAACACCACCAAAAACTACGACTTCAAGCGCGGCAACTTTACGATTCAGGTAGGCGCTTTTAAGGATAAGCGCAATGCTCAAAGATTGGTCAGCAAACTGAGGGACAGCCATATAGCCCTATATGACAGTCCCCGGGGGGTATTTTACCGGGTAAGGCTGGGACATTTCAAAAGCTTAGCTGAAGCACAAAAAGCCCGTCAACAATTAGAAGCCGGCGGATTCGCCGAAGCCTTTGTGGTGGCTGAATGAACTAGCCCGCATTATTCATAAAGATCAAAAAAGATTCACCACAAAGCGGGCAAGCAAAGGAAATAAGGATGTGAGGTTGGGATTACTAAGTGGGTAAATTGTATTTGGTTAGTATATGATTATAGAAAATAGCTTTCGATTTTTTTAGAGGTCAATAATCCTCCTTCATTCTTTAGGGCATCTAAGATTATATTTTTATCGGATTGTTTTTCCAGTATATGGAAAATCATTTCTATCAATAAATCAAGGGTGACTAATAATAACTTTCTATTAGGTTCTTTACTTAAGGTCTCAGCATTTGAAACAGCGGTTTCATGGAAACGGGGTTTTCCTATCACAACATACGCAATAGGATTGAAACCAATACCACTTCCCAAGACTTCGCTACTTTTTTTCCAGCTTATCGGATTTTTATTGTTTTCTGATGAAGTGGCCGAAATAACTATAGTTCCGCTCTCATGTGATAAATGGGGGTCAGCTTCACCCTTTCTTTGTCTTGTTACTCTAGGAGTCTGTCGGACTTGACCGGCACAAAACGGTTTAAAACGATGCCTTAGCGATTTAATTTGATTAAAGTAGCCATTTTGTTTTTGCTATATCGAAAAACGGTATATTTTAATCCTATATGCTTTGAGTTGTCA
>JAJRUS010000071.1 GCA_024277675.1 bacterium
GCCCGTTCTCTTTCTTTAGCATGTAACTTCTCCTGGGTTGGGTGTGTTAGTTACCTGCATATTATATCAGACTTATCGTGTTATTACAACTATATATTACCAACGTCTTACATAATGCCCCCTTATTGGCGACACTCCCATAACATTATTATCTTAGCATAAATTTTAATTTCAATACAAGCATAACAAACTACAATACTCCCCAAAAACCGGACTCCTAGTTAAGGCTTTGAAAGGTGCTTCTTCAGCCTGCTTAAGCTTGGCTTCCATTAAAAAGTATTTGTCCTCAGGGTGGAATGGTGATAGGCTATAAAGCCTATTCGTCGAAGCCGGTGGATAATGTGCTTTTGGCCAGGGGTTGTCATAACGGAGTTATCCGCAAAAACAACGATAAACGCAAGCACAGGGACAAAGACCGCCGGTTAAGCGCTTTGAGGGCGCCTTACGAGGGGATGTTTTCCAGAATGTCCCGAAGATCATGCTACCGGAGGATTGCATATAAATATGGCAAGCAAGCAAACAGCTTATGAATTAACCCAAATCAGGGTTAAAGAATTGGCCAGCGTCGTTGAGCATGAATATAGGATAAGCTATCCCTTGCAAGTGCCTGCGCTTACCCAATCCATCCGTGAGCTGGGCTTAATTCAGCCGCTGTTGGTAAGTTTAAGGAATGGATCATATCGGGTGGTGTGCGGGCACCGGCGTTTGTCGGCCTGCCGGGAGTTAGGCTATACCGCTATAACCTGCCTGCTTATCCCGGACCAACCCCCGCTGCAGCTATTGCAGTTGGCTATTTACGATAATTTAAGTACCCGCCGCTTCAATCCTGTAGAGAAGGCTGATGTTTTAGGTAAGTTGCTGAATTATCTTCCGAAAGAAAAGGTTATTTGCGATTACTTACCCGTTTTGGGCTTGCAGCCGCATTATAAAATATTAGCTAAATATTTAGCTATAGCCAAATTAGAAGAAAAGCTGAAGCATGCCATAATATCCGACGTGATACATGAGGGGATAGCCCACCAACTGGCCGGCTGGCCGGTTCCCGATCAACTGCTGCTGGCGGATATACTCATTGATATTCCCCTCAGTGTCTCCAGCCAACAAGAAGTAATTTCAAACATATGGGAAATAAGCCGGCGGGAAGATATGCCCGTCTCAGGGGTATTAGCCGCCGGGGAGATGCTGGAATTGCTTAATAACAGTTCTTTGAGCAGCTCGCAAAAGGGTTATCACCTGAGGCATTATCTAATGCGGCGGCGTTATCCCGATTTAAGTCTGGCCGAGGGCCGCTTCAAGCAATATTTAAAGCAGTTACAACTCCCCCAAAGCGCCAGGCTTATTCCCCCCGCCTGTTTTGAAGCGGCTACATTCAAATTAGAATGCAACTTTACCGGCATCGGGCAGCTTAAAAAACAGCTTTCATCGCTATCAGAAACCATGCAAAACCCCATTTGGCGGGATATCCTAAAGCTAGGCATTAAGCATGT
Source organism: bacterium (assembly GCA_024277675.1). Lineage (GTDB taxonomy): Bacteria > SZUA-182 > SZUA-182 > SZUA-191 > JAJRXT01 > JAJRUS01. Next base: position 1,488 of record JAJRUS010000071.1, read on the forward strand.
CCCCAAAGCCCACTAAAATTTTTATAGCGCAGGCGCTGGCCGATGAACCCTGGGTGCATAAAATAATAAATAGATTGCCTGAGGTACCGGTAAGCTGGGGCGATGAGCATGAATTTCGTACCGAAACCCTTAAAAAAGCCCAATTGGCCCCTCCGCCAGAGCATGTTTTAGTGCTGCAAAAACAGCAGGGGCCATTTATCCGCCCCTGTCCCGGCACTCAAAATTATCTGTGCTGCGGCTACCGGATTATTGACTTTGCCGCCAACTGTACCCTGGGCTGCCATTACTGCATCTTGCAGGCTTACATAAACTTTCCCCATTTGGTTATCTACGCTAATCTGGGAGAACTCCTGGCGCAATTGCAAGCGTATCTAAACCTTAACGCCAACCGGGTAGTACGTCTGGGTACCGGGGAGTTTACCGACAGTTTACTGTGGGATAAACTCACCGACATCTCCGGTATTTTAATCCCGCTTGTTTCTCAGCATAAAAACGCTATACTGGAATTAAAGACCAAGACCACCCACATCGATCAATTGACGGCCCTGCCGCATAACGGACGGGTGGTAATAGCCTGGTCGGTAAACAGTAAAGAGTGTATAAAGCGCTACGAGGAACACACCGCCCCCTTAACAGACCGCCTGCAGGCCGCCGCTGTGGTTTCCGGCTGGGGTTACCGTATCGCTTTTCATTTCGATCCCATTATTTATTATCCTGGCTGGGAAGCCGGCTACCGGGAAGCGGTACGGCTTATCTTTGAATATATCGAGCCTGAGGCTGTGGCCTGGATCAGCCTGGGAGCCTTGCGCTTTATGCCCAAATTAAAAGCTATAATTGCCGATAAATATCCACAGGATAATTTTATATACGAGGAGTTTATTACAGGCGCTGATAAAAAAATGCGCTATTTCAAACCGCTGCGCATAAAGCTGTATAAACTGATATATCAGGCCATCCGTGAGTTTGCCCCTGAGGTTTGCGTCTATTTATGTATGGAAAGCCCGGAAGTCTGGCAGGCGGTGTTTGGCTATACGCCGGCCAAATACGGGGGCTTAAGTAAAATGCTGGATGGAGCCTTAAATGGAAGTTGATATAGGAATAATATGTGCGCTGAAACTGGAGACCCGGGGACTGCAAGCTGCATGTTACTTTAAGCCAGAGCGGTTACATCCCTGGCCCTTTCTCAAGGGCCGCTACCAGGATTTGAGGATTGGTATGATAATATGTGGTATCGGCAAAGTACTGGCTTCGGCCGCCACCCAATGGCTGATAGATTACACAAAACCAAAAATTATGATAAACTGGGGCTGTGCCGGGGGGGTCGACCCTCAAATTAAACCTGGTGCTATCGTGGCCTCCAAGTCGGCGGTGGAATACGATTATGGGTCCCACTCCACCCGGAGGATTTCAGCCGACAACCGGCTATTTAAGCTTGCCTGCGCTATTAGTGGCATAAAACCCGGCATCCTGGCCACCGCCGACCAGAACCTGGATTCTCTAAAAAAAAGGCGGCGCCTGTGGCGGGAATATCAGGCCTTAGCCTGCGATTGGGAATCAGCCGCCATATTAAGGGTAGCCGCAACTAACCGGATACCGGCGCTGGCCCTGCGGGTGATTAGCGATATGGGGGATTGCCGGCCGGGAGCGGATTTCAGTTCCAGGGCTAATCCTATAATGGCTGAAGCCACCCCGGTTTTACTGGAATACATGAGGAGTCTGTGTCTGCTATAATATTCTGTGTTAGTCTGCTATAATATAAGGGAACCCTGAAAAATTACCTTTTCGCCCAAGCTCGGTGTTATGCTGAAAAATTTAATCCTCGGAATATCAACCATATACCTGTGGCTAAATTTTTCGCATGCCTTGATCTTGAACGAAAAGCCTAATTTTTCAAAGCACCCTTAATAAGGAGATATAATGGCTGAAGAATTAAACCAACTATTCAAGGCTTATAAAAATTTTGATTTTATGACCTGCCCGGATGCCCGGATTATTAGAATCCTGTGTGAATATATAGAGCCGATGAGAAGATTTTATCTGACCGGCATCCGGGATACGATTGTGTTTTTTGGCTCTTCCAGGGTGCCGTCCAGGGAGCAATTAGAGATTATGCTTAAGCAGGAAAATATCTCCGGGGCTAAACGGGATATACTGCTTAAACTGGGTAAATACAGGGAAGATGCGGTAGAATTAGCCCGCCGGTTGACCAAATGGTCGATGGCCCTGGATGATGAGCGGCGGTTTGTTATCTGCTCCGGTGGGGGGCCGGGTATCATGGAAGCCGCCAATGAAGGGGCGGAGAAGGCCGGGGGGAAGTCCATCGGGCTTAATGTCAGTCTGCCGATGGAACAGCAGGCCAATCCGTATATTTCCGAGGAGTTGAATTTCGAGTTTCATTACTTTTTTATGCGTAAATTCTGGTTTGCTTACATGGCCAAGGCCCTGGTCATCTTTCCCGGCGGCTTTGGCACCATGGATGAGCTTTTTGAAATATTGACCTTGATGCAAACCAAAAAGTTTCAAAAGAACACCGCTATCATAATCTATGGTTCAGAGTATTGGAAGCAGGTGATCAATTTTGAAAAGTTGTTGGAATGGGGCACTATCAGTGAGCAGGATTTGGATTTATTCCGTTTCAGCGATACCCCTGATGATGCATATAACCGCATAACCACATATTTAACCCAACACTATCTGGTAAACCACGAACATTCATCAAATACTATAATCAACAGGAAGCTATAGTATAGTAACTGTTGGGTTAAGGCACTCCCATTCCGGTTGGAGGTTATCCGAAAATGGGGGAACTTCAAAAACAATTAAATCTTGACAAAGAGTAAACGGGTGCTATGCTATATTATTAAATTGAAGGAGCAGGATAACACCTAAAACGGGGGAGAGGGAAAATGCGTAAAGGGTTCAGTTTTTATTTGATTCTGTTTTTAGTGCTGGCAGTAGCCGGTATAGCAGCCGCCAATCATGGGTGGTCCCGGCGCTGCCAGGATGAGGCTTCACCATCTAGTGGTTGCAATAAGCAGGGTGCGAGTGGGGGTTGTTTAGTTAAGTGCGGTGATTTGCCCTGCCCTAAGATGGTGCTGCGGGCTAAAACGGAGTTGGAGTTAACCGATTCTCAAATAGCTCAGTTGAAGGCCTTGAAGTTGGCTGCAGAAAAAGAAAAGATACGAATTAAAGCGGATACTAAAATCTTAGAGTTAGAGCTTGGCGAATTGCTGGGTAAAAAAGAGGTGGATAAAACCGCAGTGGACGCTAAAGTGGATGAAATTGCTAAGCTATCCGCCCAATGTACTAAAAGATGTATTCGAGCCAAACTGGATACTAAAGCGTTGCTCACCGAGGATCAACTAAAAAAGATCGAAACTTTGGACTTAGGTTGCGCCGGGGCCAATAAAGATTACGCACAAAAAGCGGATGCAGATAGCCCGCTTGCCGCTACTGCCGCCGAATTTAAATGTCCCAAAAGTAAATAGGGTATGTAAGGGAAGGAGGGAGAGAGCATTCCCTTCCTTCCCTTAAGCCTTCGATCTTCCCCATAATTTTTTTAAATCCATAACCAGCGAAGAGAGCACCGGTACCAGAATCAGGGTAAATATAGTCGATATGGACAGCCCGCCTATAATAGCCGCCCCCAGGCCGGAATAAAGCTCCGAGCCGGCGCCGCCCCTGAAGGTCATCGGCAGCATACCGCAGACGGTAGTAATTACGCTCATAAATATGGGGCGGATGCGGGTACGGGTACTCTCGATAATCGCCTTGGTAGGCTCCATCCCCTCGGTGCGTATATAGTGCAGCTCCGGGTGAATAAGCAGGATGGCGTTATTCACCACAATACC
>JAJRUS010000072.1 GCA_024277675.1 bacterium
TAATTATGTATTTAGCTGTATTCATGCTTCAGCCCGGCAAGCCCCCAGCTGCGGCTATGGTTTTGTCATATATTTCCATTAAGCCCTGGTAATGTTTTTCGGCGTTAAACTCTGCCGCTACAAATATCCTGGCTTTTTTACCCATTTTTTCAATCTGGTTTTGATCTTTAAGCAGCATATTAATCTTCTGGCGTAAGTCTTCACTGTCTCCAGGATTAAAGGTCAACCCGGTTTCCCAATCCTTGACCAGTTCCGGGATTCAGCCAATCCTTGAGCCGATAACCGGCTTTCCCAGGGCAAAGGCCTCAAGAACAGATTTGGGATTATTCTCATACCAGGTTGAGGGGATAATTGCAAACATCGATTTTCTTATGTTAGTCTGCAATTCCTCACCCTGTAGATACCCAAGAAAATGCACATTCTCTATTTTCTCCCGGCTAACTTTCTCCCTTAACATTTGCTGCTGGGGGCCTTCGCCTATGATCTTCAACTGAATATCAAGTCCCTTTACCGCATCAATCAAGGTGGGCACTCCCTTCTCCTTATATAGCCGGCCGAAATAAACTATACTATTCTCCTGCCAACTATATGCGGGCTTATATGCTAGCGCATCGAGAAAATTAGGCAGATAAGCTATCTGGCCGTTACATCCCATTTCCCTGGTCTTCTGCATGAGAAATTTACTGGGGGATATCAATATATTTATTTTCTCATATATATGCAACAGCTTGTGGTGCAGATACATCTCCAGCATATTAAGCGCACTCTTAACCCGGGAGTCTTTAATGCAGCTATTTAAAAGCACATGGTAATATTTGCCGTTGCCACAGCTTTCGCAGGTCTGACCGTTTTGCAATAGTATATAAGCCGGACAGGTAAGCTTGTAGTCATGAAGCGTCATCACGGTGGGAATCCCACTTTTTTTCAGGGTATCAATAATAGATGGCGATATTTGGTGATAGATGTTGTGGATATGGGCAATATCCGGTTTTTCCTTTTCAATAAGTTTTGCTATTTTTCTTTTGGCTTCAAAGGAATATAAGAGCCGGCCGGCGGTTTTCAATTGATTTTTTAAATTTCCACCGGCATTAAGGTCTACATTCGACACAAAAAAAGGGGTGAAGGGAGAGGGAAGATTCCGCTCATGCTCCATGGCAAAATAAATCGGCTCATGCCCATTCTTCTCTAATAAAGACCCCGTATCGAAAAAAACCCGCGAGTCCCCGCCCTTGTAGTAAAAAAATTTATTGACTAATAATACCTTCATAGAACTCTAATGACGAGAAGCGCCAATGCACGGAACATGGGCAGGCTCATACAACTTATTATGTATGCTTATAAAAGTAAATCCGGTCAGTTTCTAAGAATATGAGGCCAGGCGTTCATCTGGCTGGCTAAATTTTTATTCTCCGGCTCCTTTTAGTATAACCGGAATGGTTTTCAATAATATCTTTATATCCAGCAATAAAGACCAGGTATCAATATAATCTAAATCCAGTTGCATCCACTTTTCAAAACCAATTTTATTTCGGCCGCAGACCTGCCATAAACAGGTAAGACCGGGTTTCATGGAAAGCTTGCGGCGCTGCCAACGATCATATTTTTCCACTTCGGAAGCCAGCGGGGGCCGGGGGCCTACCAGGCTCATATCCCCTTTTATCACATTGATCAATTGGGGTAATTCATCCAGGCTGGTCTGGCGCAAGAATCTTCCAAACTTGGTTACCCGGGGATCAGACTTTATCTTAAACACCGGGCCATCCATTTCATTCATATGTTGCAGTTGTGATTGTAATCCTTCAGCCTCATTTACCATTGTCCTGAATTTGAATATGGTAAATTTTTCGCCATTTTGCCCACAGCGAACTTGCCTGAAAAGAACCGCCCCCTCAGAGGTGAGTTTGATTCCTACCGCAATCAACAGTAAGAATGGCCAAATTAACAATAAGGCTAACACAGATAATGTAACATCAATGATTCTTTTAATTATAAGCTCTTCCTGGTTATAAGGCGGTAGCGTAAAGGTTAAAAAGTATTGCCCGTTAAACTCCTGGAGGTGGGTTCTGGCAATTTTGTGGCTAAAGATATCTCCGGCAAGCATGGCCTTTATTCCCATCTCTTCACACATTAAGACCGTTTCTTCCAGATCAATCAACCATTTTCTGGGAACGATAAACACCACCTCGGCTATGTCGGAGTTGTGAAGAATATCGTAGAGGTTTTTTATTACACCAATAACCTTTATACCGGCTACTTCCTGACCAACCATTGACTCTTCTTTATCTACAAAACCGGTAATTTTTAATCCCCATTTTTTGTTTTCGTTGACAACCTCGGCAAACTCCCGAGCCCTTTTACCGGTACCTACTATCAATATATTGCGATAATTGTATCCCTTCCGCCGGGCTATTCGCAATATCCACCTGACAACTATTTTTTCGGTAAGCAACAGGACTTCATTTATACCCAAAAATAAAACAATCAGTAACCGGTCGATAGTTTCAGGTTCGAATATAAAGACAAACGCAATTAAAATTATACCTCCAACGGCAATAGCTTTAGTAACTTTCCCACAGGTGTCAAAGATAGTGTCGGTTCTTTGTGATCCATAGACTCCACTGTAAAGCAGGGAGTACCTCCAGAGAGGAATGATGATAAGCAGCAGCCAGAGACAATTTAAAAAGGGTCCTAATGGAAGAAATAAATTCAGTTCCAGGTTTGTCCTGACAAGGAAGGCCAGAATAAAAGAAAGTGCAGTAATAAAAAGGTCTATAGCAACGTTTATTCTACGTAAAACGGTGGCTTTTTCTTTCAGCATAGAGGCCCCAATACTATATATGACCACCTAAAGCTGTAGTTTTTAACAGTGATGGCCGGCAAACAAACTGAGGTCATTCCTCCTCGCGGGGTGGGGTGACCTCAGCACATACATGGACTTGAAATTGGTTTTACTTATATACCAGGAATACCAACCAAAGCTTCAACATCATTTTAATACAGGTTATCAACCCGGCTTATATAACCATAATTGACACCGAACTTAAATGCCTTAGGAATTAATCCATTGATGAATTGCTCGACAAAAAGGTCAGCTTTTGCAATAGTCGATTTCGGGATATAGACAACGTCATATTGCCTGAGCAATATATCCTGGCCGATGTTTCCTGCTTCTATAACTCGTTCCAGATCTATCAGCCTTCCAACCGGGTTGCCGTTTTTATTACGGCTGATAATCAAAACTGTATTCAGATTGGCCGCATCGGAAAAGCCTTCTGCTTTGGCTACAACCTGAGTTACCGTAGTGGGACTTTCCATCAGTACCATTTGCGGTTTTTTAACCTCCCCCATCACATACACCACGTTGCTGTTCATCTCTTCTAAGAAAACCGACAGGGAAATATTTCCGTTTATTTTTTTATACTCCCTTTCTAAGATGTCCTTTACTTGGGAAACTGATAATCCTGCAATGAGTTTACTGCCGATGAGTGGAAAGGTGGCATACCCATCCGGGCGAATCGTAACCAGCTTATTTCTTCCAAAATTATCTGTGGCTAACTCAGTTTTTAATTCTTTAACGGCAACATTATATTCAAGCAGAGTAACGGTATTTAAGGGGTTCTTAAAGATATCGCTATACAGCCTGGTTATCTTTTTACTAAGTTCCAGCGGGGTTAGTCCTGCCGCAACCACCTCTCCCTTTATAGGCAAAGTAATCTTTCCATCCGGGCGAACGGATAAGCTTCTTTCCTTCAACTCGGACTCCAATGACTCAAACATGGCATTGGACTCTAATACGCTGACGGTAGGCATGGGGTCTTTAAAGATATCGCTGAAAGACTGTAGTATTCTGTCGTTTAATTCTGCGGGAGTGAGACCTGCCACAGCAAAATCCCCTTTAATAGGCAAAGTAATCTTCCCGTCGGAGCGAATAGTAAGTTCCCGGTTAATATTGGGATGATTATAAAATTCTACTTTAATCCGGTCACCGACCGAAAGCGTATATTCATACAGGGTAGTGTTGGGGGAGCTAAAAAAATCCACCTTAATTACATCATCCGGAGCAATTATGTAATCGCCCTTGTTCAGACTGGGCGCAGTGTGGTATGCTATAGATATTACGTCGCTGGGGCCTAGTAAGTATTCCTCTTGCAAAGCCTCGATAGGTTGGTCATATACAATGTCTTCTTTGATATTAATATTAGGGCCCATGCATGCACTTAATAAAAGTGGGAGGGCAATTATAAGTAAAACTCTCTTTTTAGCCATTTTTTATTCCTTATTTTGCTTCCATTAAATAATATTACCTGAAATCATATTTCAAAAAGTGGTTTAAGCTCCTTCTGCCTGACCTCCTCCCGCAGCAACTGATGTAGCGCAGCAACCATGCCCAAAGAAAACCATAAAAAAACATTAATGCCGGCGAAATCCATCCTGAACTGTGCATGTACAATCCAGGTAAGAATACCACAAATCCACCCAATGCCCAACAGTGAAAAGAATTGATCTTTTCCTTCAAAAAACAACATCGCCAACTTAAAACCACCCAGTAGGATGAACAAAAAAGCAATCAAAGCCAGGATACCCGATTCAGCGGCTATCATCAAAAAGGCGTTATGAACAGGGTAAGGCAGGGTATAACTAATATTTTCCCTGGTTCTATCATACCTGTTCATGACGGTTGCATAGTTGTTCAGCCCTACGCCAAAAAATGGATTCTTTTGAATAATATTAAGGGCCACTTCCATCATGGGCAGCCGTTTATAGGCTGATCCATAATCATCTTCAAATAACCTTGCCCGCACATCCGCAAAAAGGCCGATAGCCGTGGTAGCCGTAAACAAAATAACACAGAACATCAACACCACTGACTTTAAACGGCTCTTTAATTTCCACTTGAATATGCCATAAAAAGATACTACAAGGGCCACCCCCAGGGCCAGCCAGCCACCCCTGGAAAGGGTGAGGACTTCAGTTAAACAGCCCATGATAAAAATCACACTTATAGCAACTTTAAGCAACAGCTTGGTTTTAGTAAATACAAAGCATAACATTATCGGCAAGATAAGATTGAGATACATAGCCAGGGAATTTGGATCGCCTATGGTACCGCCTACTCGCGAAAGCAGGGCATATCCTACCCGGCTACTTCTGACGGCCCGCTCCCCTTCACCAAACATATCCATACCCAGTGTGCCTCCGGTGACAAACTGCAACATGCCAATCACGCTTTGCAACAGAATCCCCGAAGAAAGCACCAACACAATCCAGAACAGTTCCCTTTTTGTTTTAATGTTATTGGCAAAATAAAGAAATATGAAATAGGCCTTCACTATAAGAATAAACATGGAGAAACTTAAAACCTTATCCTCCGACAAAAACGCCGACAACCCGGCCAGGCATATATATATTATAGCAGGAATCGAAATTATAGGGAAGAAGCGAACAGATGCCTTTTTTTGCACTATCTGATATACCCAGTAGAAGAAGAGCACAAAAACAACCAGGTCGAATATGGTTATCGGCAATCCCTTTAATTGGGCATAATTGGTTTCCCTGATAATCAGATGAAAATCCAGACGAACAGGAAGCGAAAAAGCGGCAAATAAAGTAAACAAAAACTTCAAATCCCGCGTTATAACCAGGGCAGAAAAAAAGAAAACTATCCCCATTATACAGGCCAAGAGCCACTTTGTTTCGTAACTGCCGGCGACAAACAACACGATTCCAGAGCTAATGCCCAGAAAAGCGGCCAGCAGTTTCTTTGATGATTGCCAATCAGCCATAAAATTAGTTTTTTCCCAGATCGCCATTTTATATATCCATTTAGTCCAGATAGCCTAAATCCTGAAGCTGAGCCTTTATCTCCATCTCTTCGCGGCTATTATATTCGGTATCTTTTGCTTCTTCAAGCTCGCAGACCAAATCTTTTTCACTATACACAACTTTTTTTGTGTTTTGAAATACAGGGGTGAAAATATCTTTTAAAACCCGTCCGTCAATCTCTCTTGAAACAGCCAAACCCATACTGTACAGCGCCGTGGGAGTGATATCAATTATGGAAGCATTGATATTTTTATGCTGATGTATGCCGTTACCGTAAGCGGCAAAAATCCCCTCCAGCCGGTGGCAACCCTCTGCCCCTTTAACCGGCTGACAAAAGCCGGCCTCTTTAAGCGGGATGGAAGTATTAATTAAGTAACTGTAATTTTTCATTCTAAGCAATATATCAGGAGCCTGACTCACATAAGGGCCATGGTAGACCTCGTCCCGAAAAAAAACCTCGTCCACAAACCGCTCCCCATTAACCGGATCATTCAACAGCAGCAGCTTTTCCTTCAGCCGGTTAAGCTCGTTTTCATAAGCAACATCTCCCGATTTAAGCCTGGCGCTCTCATGATTAAAATATATCCCTTGTTCGTAGACATCGCTCCCATAAAACAGGGTCTTAGGAAAGTCAATACAATGCATTAGTGGATTAGCGGCCACGGAGATGTTCCGCTGCAAGTGAGATATGCCTTGTAATTTAGTCTTGGCTAAAACTTTCGCCAGATAAAACCTGGTCTTTGAAAGTGACAGGAGTCCTTCCCGCGACAACCACTTGTTTATGAATACTCTTTTATCAAACGGGCCGAAGCCGTGGTCGGAAACAACATATAGAATCGTATCATTATCGATATGCTCAATAATATAACCTATAATATCGTCTATCAATTGATATATTTTTATAATCTGGGGCCGCCATTTCTCCGCCGTCGGGCTGTTGTAAAGCGGGCTGTCAGCATCTAAATATTTCCAGAATTTGTGTTGTATTTTATCCAGACAGGTGAAAACTATCATAAAAAAATCAGCGCTATATGCTTGCCATAAATACTTCATGGCCTCGAAACGCTTCTGAGTAGCAAAGAGAATATCACTTAAAAACTTCTGCACTTGCGGCTCATTGTCCAGCTTACGACCGGCGATTCTGACATTGATAATATAGTCATCGGTGTGCTTCAGCAAATCTTTATACAGAGAAACCGGATAGCTGAAATCGGTCTTTCCCTGGGGCGTTAAAAAGCAGGGGAGCATAAAACCATCCACCCTTTCCGCCGGATAGGTTATGGGGATGTTTATTAAGCCGACCTGCTTTCCGGCTGCATTCAAATAGTGCCATATCTTAGGGGTTTTGACTGCCCGACTGCTCACAAAAGCCTTTTTGGTTCCCTCGCCGGTTTTTAAGGTAAAGCCGAATACGCCGTGTTTCCCCGGGTTCATGCCGGTTACGCAGGAAACCCATGCGGGAGCGGTGTAGGGAGGAACCGTGGAATTCAGGATGCCGCTTGCACCGTGGGCACAAAGCTTCTGTAAATTCGGCATATATCCTTGTTGCATAAGCGGTTTTAAGATGTCCCATGAACCACCGTCCAGCCCCAGCACAAATACCTTTCCCTTAGCCTGGTTCATTTTGGAAAACCCTCCATCCTCTTAGCCTGCCGGATAGTTTCAGGCAGTTATTGCTTTCCACCGTCATAGCTCAAACTCCTTCAGCTTCTACAAAGTTTAGTCTTTAGCTTTTCCAGTACCATACGATCTTCCTGAGACAACCCAAAAGCCCGCAAAAGCAGCAAGTAAGCTGCCACATAAACCGCTATCATGGCGAAAAGCAGTAACGGGTTGTTTTTATCTAATCCCATATAATATAATGACAGAATCAAAGCCGCCGCCAGGATGCTGCTTAGAATCGGTTTCAGGGAGTTCCAGGAATAGGGGTGCATCTTTAAAAAATACCAGACCTCAGCCAGGCGCAGCGCCTGGATTGCCGAAATAGCGATAACATTGGCCCAGGCCGCCCCCAGAATACCATACTTTGGTATTAAATATAGATTTAATGCGATATTTACAATACACAAGAAACCTGAATTTATAAGATTAGCCATAGACCTTCCGGTCATCATAAGCATATAGCCCACCGAGCCGGAACCCGCATTTATCAGTTGTGCGGCACATAGAAACACCATAGGCTCCGCGCCATACACAAACTTAGCCCCGAATACACCCATAATCTGCCTTGAAAATATAGCTAACAAGGCAAACAAGGGTAGACTTACCGTTAAAACATGCCGGTTCGTGGTTTTAAACTGATGCTCTAACTGTTCTCTTTTGTTTTTGGCTGACAGATCCGAAATTATGGGTGCAAAGGTAATATTGACCGCAGTCAGCGGCATAGAGATAATCGGTTTTATGCGGTTGGCCGCACCATATATACCGACCATAGCCGAGGGGAGAAAATAACCTGTAAGCATCATATCCGCACTGGATATAATTCTATTAAATACACTGGCAAAAAGCAGCGGCGTGGAAAAGCGCAGTATTTGCTTTTTTTCAACCAGCAGTGGCTGACCCTTTAAAATTCTCCGGAAGGACTTAATCAAATAGTAACCCGCCAGCAAACTTCCGATGACCGCCATCAATACATAGATCCAGCTTATACCTATTAATCTATATCCCAGGTATATGACCAGCGCCACACAAATAATGCGTATCGCAGGCACTAAGATATACTGGATTAATACCTTATGGGTAATGCGCTTTGCCCCTTGAAGTACAGCTACCAACACCAGCGTAATACTGGAAAAGGGTAACGCAATAGCTACAATCCTTAAGACGGCCTGCAGCCTGATTTCGTGAAAAACCTTATTTGCCAGCAGCCCGGACATAAGATACAATCCAATCCCCAACAAAATACTTATTACCGAAACCAGACCCATTCCCCAGAAAATGGTCCCTTTGAGCCGCGGCATATCCTGCTGCCCTTTGAACTGAGCCACGAACTTAACCATCGTATTTTCCATACCGGCAAGAGAGATAATCCCCAAAAGTGAGACTATGGTTATTGCCAACACATATACGCCATACAGATCAGGCCCGATGGCCCTGGTAATAATTATACTGGCTGCAAATTGGGCCGCTACAAAAAACAATTGGCCGGAAATATGGATCCCGGCATTCTTGATAATGGAGGTGGTTTCAGGTTCCAGGTTTGCGGTTGAATTATTTTTTCGGGGCATTTTGATATTTCTTCCTAATGGCTGCCGCTATGGGATGAAGATACTTCTCCAATAAAAACAATCCCAAAGAACGCCACCCATTATGGAACAACAGCACTTTGCTGACTTCCCAGATTGTATTGGACAGTTTTAATTTATAATATTCATCACCCTGTAAGAAATCAAATTCAAGCATATCATCGTCTTTGAAACACTCTTCTATGATCCTCATATACAGAAAAAAACCGGGCGAATACTCACGCCAAGCTGCATCGTAAGATGCGGTATAGAAATAATAGCGCCGGTTGTATCTAAAACCTATGGCATAGGCTACAGCATGTTTATCGACATATAAGACATAAATTGAAAGCCAGCCTGATTCGGCAAAGGCAGGGGTAACTTTAGCAAAAAAGTCTTTGTTTGCCTGACCCGAGAAAATACCCTTGCCCTGAATTCCTTTCCACGATCTGTTTTCCAGCGCAAAGATTTCATTTAAAATATTATCCAGGCCGCTTCCTCCCCGGTTTTCTAAAGTACGCAATTCTCCCTGTTGAGAAAATTTTTTTAATTTTCCTCTGGAGAAGCTCCGATGTTTCGCTGACATATGCTGTTTTAAATATGGTTCCCAGTCACCCTCGATTAAGATTGCCGGACAGCTCCGGCAATCTTTGCCTTGCAGCGCCAGCCACCTTATTGTTTTCCGGCGGGAGAGCAGTTTGAGCAATTCAGGAAAAGAGTCGCCCTGTTTGCGCAGGCGCCCGAGTTCAACCACATCCCATAGTTTTCGATACTTATATATCGTTTCAATAGCGTAATGCCAGCACAACTCCGGCTTACTATCATAAATAGGACCTAAATAGTCAGATTTGCCCACTCCGATAAACTGTATTTTTCTAATTGTAACCAAAGAGCATTTTTCTACTTCAAGCATAAGCGGGAAAATGCCGATGGCTTGCTCACTTAAGTAGATAACGATTACGAACAATTCGCGGTTATCGGCAAAGACTTCCCACCAGGAGATAACCCATTGAAAGGCGAGGAAGGGGGTTTTTTCCGGGCATCTATTCAACAGGTTATCCCAGGTAGGCTTAAGTTTTTTAAGGGTGTCGACATCACGGATCAGTTCGACTCTAATATTTAGCTCTTCTTGCTTCATTAAGCGCCTTTCAATCAAAATTTTAGGACTACCCGTTTTTTCTTTTCACTCTACTTTTAAAATGGCGCTCGCTATAACTTTCCAAGTGCGTAAAGGGTATCTTGAAAATATAATGGATAACCGCCTTTTTACCGGTTTCATAGAATTTCAGATAAGCATGAAATTTCAAATTTGTATTGAGCGATTTATCCACGATAGCAATCGTGTGAGTGTATCCATTAGCTAAATAGTTATCCAACAGATAGGACATGAAAAAAAGACTGAGCATACCCTTCCTGTATTCAGGAACGAGATAACCGTCAAATTGATATATTCTTTTTGGCTCAAACTCAAAACAATATCTAAACATCGGTTCATAATATTTAACGGTGGCAATACAGATATAGCCCACTAACCGGGGGTTCTTTTTGGGGTATACTGTAAAACAATCAATATTATCCTCCCCGAATCGCTTTTTAAATAATTCATGCTTTGGGGGAAAGTGTTTTTTGATTTGAGGGAAAAAATCCGGATCATCCCTTGCACAGCGAGGCTCAAATTCATCAGGAAATTTTTTGTTCGACAACCCCAGCTCTTTTTCGAGAATCAAGTATTCGGCCCTATAATAAATACAGTGGGTCAGCTTGCGGATTATTTTTTTTAATATAAGCCGTAAGCCACTGCCGCCGCCAGTTTTTATGCCCGTTTTAGATTCCATAGTTATTCCCGACAGGCTAAGCTTAACCCAAGACATTTAATCCGGGATTTCCAATTTAACACTTTTTCGCCTTTTAATTCCAATGTAACAGTTTGAAGCCATTTTTATGCAGGCTTACGTCCCCTGCTTCTAAAATGACGCCCGCTATAGCTCTCTATATGCGTAAAGGGTATCTTAAAAATATAATGGGTGACTACCTTTTTGCCGGTTTCATAAAATTTAAAATAGGCATGAAATTTTAAGTTTGCAGCGAGCGATTTATCCACGGTGGCAATTGCATGAGTGTATCCATCAGCTAAATATTTATCCCACAGGCTGGCGATGAAATAACCGCTCTGCATGCCTTTTCTATACTCAGGAATGACATAACCGTCAAATTGATAGAATTTTTTTGGCTCAACCTCAAAACAATACCTAAGCATCGGCTCATAATATTTAACGGTGGCAAACCAGGTATAGGCCACCATCCGATTATACTTTTTTTGGTACATTCCGAAACATTCGATATTCTTGTTTTCAAGTCGCCGCTTAAACAGTTCATACTTTTTGGGAAAGTACTTTTTGATTTGAGGAAAGAAATCCGGGTCATCCCTTGCACAACGAAACCCGAATTCATCAGGTAAGTTGTTCGACAACTTCAGCTCTTTTTCGAGAATCAAATATTCAACTTTATAATAAATACAGCGGGTCAGCTTACGAATTATTTTTTTTAATATAAGCCGTAAGCCACCCTTATCACCCGTTTTTTTGCCTGTTTCAGGTTTCATAATGATCCCCCTTAAGTCCGACAGACTCCTAGTCTAAGGTTAAACCAATATATTTAATATCAGGTCGAAAGAGCAGTCTGATAGACCTTTTGGGTCAACCGGGCAATATGTTCCCAACTTAAATCGGTTCTAGCCATCTTTAATGTGTTTTTGCCCATAGTTTTTCTCATTTCTTTATGCTGCAATAAATTCACTATTGCTCCAGCCAGTTTTTCATTATCTTTAGCCGGCACAATAAAGCCGGTTTCGCCGTTTTTTACCACCTCGGACAAACTTCCCACATCGGTTACGATAACCGGTTTGCCAAAGGCAAAAGCCATGGCCAAAACCCCGCTCTGGCTGGCTTCTATATACGGAAGCAGCACCAGTGCACAGCGGTTAAAAAAAAGAGCCACCTCCTGGTTGGGAATATATCGATTGTGTATTTCGAAATGAGGATTATGCTCAATTTTTTCCCGGTTTGCCTCCAGATCCTCCCCCCGGCCGGCTATAATTACTTTGAAATCCGGTATCTTCCGGCTAACCAGCGGTTCTGTTGCTATAAGATATCGCAGCCCTTTGTACTCGCCTATTCTACCAAAGAAAAGAACTGTATGTTCTTCCTCCCTTACCTTATTATGTAAAGATGTTGATTTAAAAGAAAAAAGACAGCCATGTGGAATTACAGCGACATCATCCGGCCGGCGACCGGTAATTTTTATTAGATGCTCCTTTAAGGCACGCCCGTGAACTATGATTTTCCGATATAAGCGTTTGCGAATAAAGTTTCTAATTACCATTAAACGGGGGCTTTGCTTATTCGCAGTTTCTAAATGCGGCTCAACATCGTGTACCGTGCCTACGGTAGGAATAAATACCGCACAAATAAATGCCGCCAGATTGGAGAAATCACCAGATTCCTGGTGATGGATGATTTGGGGTCTGAAGCCCAGGGCGACCTTTAATACAATGAAAATATTTTTATACATTCCGGGATGTTTCCAATTGTATCTTCCAAGCAGGGTATAGGATAAGTTTCCCCCTGAATCTTCGGCCAGCGCCCGCCTGATCTCCTCCGGCAGCTTTGGCTCAGAAAGGATAAGATGCACCCGGTTTTCTTTGCTCAAGGCTTGCGCCAATTCAAAGGCATATTCTATAAAATGCAGGGAAAACATTAAAATTTTCATAGGCACAAAAACTATAAGTATCCCAGTTCCTTTAGTGAATTTTTCATCGTTTCTTCTTCTTCGGAAGATAAAACCACGTTTTCAGTCCCGGTTTTAAAGTCAAAATCGACATATTCAGGGGCTGCTTTTGCGTACTCCGGGGAGAAAACCGAGAGCAGCGGTTTGCCGGTGATGTACTTCGGTATTTTCTCGCCCAGGGCGTAAATTATGGTCGGCGCCACATCCATGATACCGGCTTTGTCAATGATTTTTCCCGGCGCTATATGGGGGCCATGCGCCATAAAAATACCCTGGCTTCGATGATGCCCGCTTATTTCGTTCAGATGAATACCGGGGATGTCGGTAACAAATACCCCGGATGGTCTGGCCCCGGTATAATAGCCTTCAGCGAGACTGATGATTATATCGGGGGCTTCAGCGCATTTTTTCCCGGAATAGATGTCCTCCCTTTTATAACAATTTTTAACTATACTTTCAGCGTTTCTGGGATCGCACAGCTTCGTCAATTCAGCCATTAATTTTGTTCGGATGGCTTCATATTCCGCTTTCGCCACCCGGCCTGATTTTTGTCGGCCCTGCAGATTGATAACCAAACCCTCAGTTTTTTCATCTATGGGAAACCGGTAAGCCAATGTTTTATCGAATTTTATGGCCCCGGTTTCAAATCTCTTCTTGGCCATTTGGGCCTTTTTCTGAGTGCCTAAAGTCCGCTTTAATACAAGCTTTGTCAATAAACGCTTTAATATATTAGTAAAGGGATTATTAACCAGTTTTGGCAGCCAACCCGTCTTTAAATACCCCATTTTATTCAGCCAGGCATTAATATGGAAGTAACAGCCTTGTTTTGGGCCGAATCCATGATCCGATACAATAAAAAGCTGTGCCTTGGGGCCAATATCAGCGATAATTTTCCCCAGCAGGGAATCGGCATGACAATATAGCTGTTCAATATACGACTTAAAATCGTTTCCAGGTTTATGTAAAACATGTTTGGGGTCATGGTATTTCCAGAGCTTGTGTTGCGCCCGGTCAATCGCCCCCAAAACCAGGACCGTTACATCAGAGTCAAATTTTTTCATCATTTTAAGCGCATAATCAACCCGCCGACTCATCATTGACAGGCCGCCCTCAAGGATATTCTGCGGGTCGCCGGCCCCCCTTAATTCCCCTTTTGGAATATTCTCTGAATTCTCCACTTCCGTCCAGTTTAGATTTTCCGGCAATTCCCGGCCGAGTTCAGCCGGAAAAGTAAAATTCGGATTATCATGCGGGTCGGGACAAGGGTATCCGGCAACCATAAAACCATTGACCTTCCAGGGGGGATAGGTAACCGGAACGGTCATCACCCCTACCTTGTATCCGAGTTTGCCTAAATAGTCAAAAAAGGTGGCCCCGCTAAAGGCAGAGGAATTAATAAGCTCCTGACTCAGGATATTTTGATACTCGCTGATATTGATTTTGCGAAAATGATAAGTACCGTAATTCCCCGGGTCACAACCGGTCATAAAAGACACCCAGGCCGGTGCGCTGAGCGAGGGGATGGTAGACTTTAAGCTGCCGGAAGCCCCATTTTTTATAATTTTTGCCATATTGGGGAGTTTCCCCCGCTCGATTAAGGGCAAAATTATGTCAAAGGTAGCCCCATCAATTCCCAGGATGAAGGTTTTATTTTTATTTGCGATCATTTTCTATTCCATACTACCCGAATTATTCGGATTACAAGTATCCCAGGCTTTTAAGCATTCGCTTGGATTCCTCAAATTCGGCTTGATTTTGTTTGGTTGACCCGGCCGACCCTAATTCAAGCTGTGCCTCGGTTTTTTCAAACTGCGGCGGGTGAAGAGCTAAATACTCCGCCCCAAATAACTCTTTGATCAGCGCCCCGTCATAGCTGTCGGGAACCGGCACGCCCAACATATAAAGTATGGTGGAAGTCACATCTTCTATATAAAGGGCTCTTTTTATATGGCCCGTTTGAAGATTAGGCCCTGACGCAATGAAGATACCTTCCCGGCGATGATCTCCGGTTCTAACCGGATTTGCCGATTTCCTCACCAGGCTTCTTCTAAATGGGACAAATTCGATGTTATAGTCATATGAAAATTGAACTACAATATCGGGCGCCTGGTTCATGAATCGGCCTGGATAAATATCCTCGCGAAAGTGGATCCGGGCCACCAGTTTCTTCCCCGACACCGGGTCATTTAAGCTATTTAATTTTGCTGTAATTCCCTGCCTGATCAAATCGTATTCATTGCCGGCCGGAACAATTCCGGATTTCTTCTCACCCTTAGTATTAATGCAAATACCTAAAAAATTACCATAAATGGGAACGGGGAATATTTGTGACCGGCCCCAGTCCACCAAATCTTCCATGGCAAAAGGCTTCTGCAATCCGAGCTTTCCATAAAACATTTTCTTTAAACATGCCGATTTGCTTCCGGAAACAAGGGCGGTGCCGCCCAATATCCGCATTAAAACAAAGGCGTTAATCGCCTTATCGGGGGCTTTCCCGAAGCCATGATCAGAAATAATGACTTTAGTGGTATTTTCAGGGGCGGCTTTTAAGAGCTTGCCTATTTGTTCATCCAGAAAGATATAGTAATCCCTTAATACAGAGGCAGCTGATTCCCCGGCGGGGTCGTCTTCCCAAAAGAAATGGGATATCCGGTCAGATCCGGTAAACACTACCGCAAGAAAATCCCAGGCTTCTTCCTGCATCAACTTTATTGTATTCTGGGACCTCTTTTCGGACAGTTTAAACACATCCCGGACGAATTTTTCCCGGTCTTCCCTGATTAGCGCCCTGGCCTGCCATCTGTTTTGAACCATCAAGCCTTCCAGATCGATACGGTAATCTTTCAGTTTAGCGGCTAGCTCCGGGGGATATACGTAATCATCCGCCCCGGGCGGCACCAGCATGCCGGAAACCATAAAGCCGTCCAGCTTGTCCGGTGGATAAGTCAATGGAACATTTATCAGCCCCGTTTTGTGGCCATATTTATTTAAAACCCTCCAGAAGGGAATCCCCTGCATGTTACTTAGATTCATAAGCTTTTTGTGGCCGCTTATCTTATAGTTATTTAAGTCACGATCAAAAAAGTAAAAAACGCCGTGCTTCCCCGGATTTGTCCCGGTAATAAAAGAAGACCAGGCCGGAGCGGTAACCGGCGGGATGGCGGACAGGAGTTCGCTATGAATGCCGTTATCCAAAAGGGCGGAAATGTTTGGTAATTTATGCGCTTTAATTAATGGAAGGATTATATCAAACGTACCGCCATCTATACCGATCAGCAATAGTTTCTGCTTTGATTTTTCACAAGGAGGCATTTTAAAGTTTTCTGTAAATCCATTGGGGGATGACTTTCCTGGTTTGATTGAGAATAACGCCGCTGATATTACAGTTATTCCGCTCTAAGTATAGTTTGGCTTTTTGCACGACCTCCCATTGGGTCTTATAAGCCTGGACTATCAGGAAAGTAGTATCCGCGGCGGCGGCCAGGGATAAAGATTCAGCAGAAACCAGCAAGGGGGGGGAATCAATAAATATATAATCGTACCGGGGTTTTAGTTCCGCAACTAAATTTAGAAACCTGGCTTGTTCTATTACTTTGTAATCAGTATGATCCACAGCGCCACAGGGCATAACATCAATACCGTTTACCCGGGACTTATAAACCGCTGCCTCGCAAGAGACCTTTCCCATTAATACCTCGAGCAATCCCGGTTTCGAGGACAGCTTAAATTCAGCCGACAGAGAAGGATGCTTCTGGTTTGCGTCAATCAACAGTATGTTTATTTGTGAATCGTTTTCCACCACAATTGAGGCCAGCGAAAGCAGAACAGTTGATACGCCCTCTTTCTCCCGACTGCTGGTGAGATTGAAAATCTTGAGATTGCTTTTTGGCAAAAACTGGGCAACTTGCTGCCTCAGATCGATTAATTGGTCTTTATTCTTTAAACTCTCTACCATTGTAGCTCCTTATGGGCGTGTCGCCCAATCCAATTTAAGGGGGCTTCCCCCTACGCTCCCGTTGGTCGCTACCCCCTTTATATCAATAAATTATAAAATAGTAGCTTTAGATATCTTTAGCTATTTTCGCTATTTGGCGACAGCCTCCTTATAGAAAACTCAATCCTTTATTAACGGAAAGGTACAGAGAACGGGTAATGCCAAATAATCCTTTACATCCTCCGGCAGCTTGAGACTGTGGTCCAGAAACTCCAACAAGAACGGAGTCCCTATGGCAGCAAATATACCCACGAAAATGGAAATGATAAGCATCAACAATCTATTTGGGAAATCCGGCTCAAGCGGAATATTTGCCTTATCAGCTATACTGACATTGGCTAAATCCTGCTTTAAACTTGCCCGGTGTATTTTGGCGTTTTCAGTTTTTGCCGCATAAAGCATGTAGTTGTTTCTAAGCAACCGGACTTCCCTGGTTAGTTCATCAATGGTTTTCTCCTGCTGGTTAAGGAGATTCACTTTTGTCTGTAATTTTTCAATTTGCTGCCCCAGGAATTTTGCTTTGTTCTTTAATGCTTCAAATTCCAATTCATCACTTTAAATCGCCTTTTTTATTTCCCGGCGTACTTCTTGTTCCAGCATACTGATCTGGCCCTGGATATTTTCATATTCGGTGCTGTTTGATTGGAAAGAGGCCATAATTTCGCTACGCTTAACCAGGAGCGGCACCATATTTTTCCCCAGCTCAACAATTGTAGGGATACTTCTCATCTCCTTGCTCATAATTATATCCTGCTGGTTACCTTTTAGCGCTTTTTTAAATTTTGTTATTTTTTCCTCAATTGCACCAATTGCCAGCTCAACGTCCGTTAATTCCCCCGTAAGCGTCGACAGAAGCGCTACATTAGCGCTTTTCTGGTTGGCCAAATCAAAAATGTTCCATTTACTTTGAAAGTCCTTCAACTTGCTTTCAGCCATTTCCAGTCTGGCATTATAGTCTTCTTCCTGCTCTTTAAAAAAGCTAACGCCTTCTTGTTTGGTATACACTTGATTATGGTGTTTTACATAGGTTTTTAATAATCTGTCTAAAACGATCGCCGCCGCTTTGGGTACTTCCGCACTCAGGCTGACCAGAAGAACATTGGATGCGGCAATCGGTTCTACCTCTATAGAATTTGTTAACAGCACTACTTTGGCGTCAAAGGGAGACAGCCGCTTCTTTAACCCCAGTAATAATATAGTTTCCTTCATACCCTTCTTAAGCTCGGTCGCCGCTTTTTAATACCAGGTGTCATCCGGAGCCTTTAAACCCAGCCCGCCCCGCTTGCCAAAGGATTTGATAGTGTCTGTAACAACCTTATCGCTCATCAAAAGCTCTATTTCTGTATTCATATCCTCCATGGAAACCGGCAAAACGCGCATATCTTCCCTGCCGGCAGAGATGATAGCCCCTTCACCGGTTTTAGGGAGCAACATAATCTTGGCGGTGCTGACATAAGTGGGAGTCCAGATGTAAGAAAAAAGCATTATGGTGCCGACTATAGAAGCAAAGGCGATAATGCTCTGAGATTTCCAGGTAAACCAGACTCTAAAAAAATCCTTTGTTGAATTTAGATTTTTCAATGACATATCTATTAATTCCTTTCAACCTGCTTGAAGAACTGCCCGGCTAACCACATTTAAGTCAGCCTGATTTGTCGGTATTACTTAGCCCGACCCATTCATAAATTTATACAAGATTTGCCAAGCCCACTTAAAAGCATCTGAGCTTAAATCCAACGTTCATTAAAGTTCTGTTTGCCCGAAAACCATTACTGGGAAGCTGACAAATTTAAGGTTTTAAGTTAGATACAGCGTTACTATTAATAAGACCCGAATTATTCGGGTTAGAAAATCCGGCCTGTAAGATATTCTTAAGCTCCTGGATTACCTCAAAATTTTTTGTATGCAAAAGCTCTTTATCCTGTACCGACAAAGCCAGTCTCTTTTTCATTTTGCGCTTTAGCTTAATAAGGCGTTTTCCTGTTTCAGGGGTAGGCGAGTAAAGCCCAAATGTCTTTGGTATTGCCGTTTTGTATTGGAAAAAAGTATAATGGAGGCCCCTGCGGTTTAAAACATCGACCACGTCGGCGGCCCAGTTGAGGGCCTGTTGTTTACCGTACCAGAAACTAGCAGAAAACTCACCGATATACAAGGGTTTTCCACGCACTTCAGCGGAGGTGAGTATTTCATCAAAATACTTACCAATTTGATTCTTATCCCAATAAACCTTATCATACCTCCCCGGGTATTTCTGTCCCGTCTGACGCCTGCCAATCCCTTGATGAGTAAAACGATGCGGTTTATAAAAGTGAACGCTCAGCGCAATATTGTCATCCTCGTATTTACCCCCGAAAGATACATTCTTAAACCTGCGTGGTAATGCATTCCTTTCAATAAACAAGATGTGTTTTTTGTCATCCTCTCTGATTTTACGGATAACTTTTTCATAGAAGCTATGCAATGCCTTTTTATTTGGTGCGGTAGGTTCATTGATAATATCATATCCCGCAATATAGGGATTGTCTTTATAACGCTTTGCGAGTACTCCCCACAGGGAGACAACCCTGGCTTGAAATTTTTTATTACCCCACAATATGTTGCCATATGCCTTATTATGAACCAAGACATTCTGCCCGGCTTCTCCCAGGACTAAAATCACATATATTCCATTTTTTCCCCATTTTTCTACAACCTCATCCAGGTGTCGTAAAGAAACCTGACTATATGAATATGGCTTATCCTCCATTTGCCATAATCTCATATTGACTCTGATTACGTTTGCCCCCGTATCACTAATCAGGTTTATATCATCTTCGCTGAAGAAATACTCCGCCAGTTCTTTATTTACTTTATTCGGATCGACTCCTTTTCTTTTAATTGCATCATATTCCCGTTTGCGGATTATATTAAAACAACTATACTCAAATCCTCGCAGAATTACCTTATCTCCCCCGGCATTGACTATTTTGTTTCCCTTAACGGAAAGAAAGCTGAGCGGCCTTTTTGGGGGGGTTCCCCCAGCAACTGAAGCAATACCGATAACCAGAACGGCAGCTATAATTACCAGTCTTTTATTCAGGCGCCCATTCTTATGGGCTGTTTTTATTATTTTAATCATATTTTATATCCAGTTGTCAACGGGCTGTTGCCCAAAGAACATATTGACCCAAATCCATGTAGGGGAGGGGCTTGTCCCCTCCCGAATCATGGGCGGGGATGAACCCCGCCCCTACATTAACTAATTGTATTTCAAAGATGCATTGCTGACAAGGACAAAA
>JAJRUS010000073.1 GCA_024277675.1 bacterium
GCTATGTTAGTAGGTGATGAACTTAAAGACCCACCAGCTTCGTTTAAAACAAAGGTATCTGCTAAGCTGGGTTTGGATGAACACGGAAATGGGGAAAATACCCAATATAACCGCCGGGTTACAGACATGGCCGATTATGCCAAGCTGACCAAGATCATGAAGTATAATCAGGCTCTCTTGGCCAATATATCTTCCCACGCCGGCTTTAAGAAAGAGGATATTATAGGAGCCGCCATACTCCACTTTTCCAGCCTTTCCTTGCAGGAGCAACTTAAACTTGTCACCAAGTATTGGGAGATAAGCTGATCCCCCTGCTGATTCCCCTTAGCTTCCAATTTTAAGGACAATACTATCCCCTTCTTCGTCTTCCGTCTGTAGGTAATCCTATCACATTGTAATTAATAGATTTTGTTAACACATTCCTCTTGACTTCCTCTGCATGAGACGGTATGAATGCAGTCTAACAGAAAGCCGCAGGGCAAGTCCGGAAGCCTGTTACGCTTTCATTATCAACCGTTAACATGGAGGAATTTATGGACAGCCAACAAGAGATAATTGACAGCTATGACCTGGAATCGTACCTGGGTGTGATTAGCCGCCGAATATCCCTACGGGGAGAAATGTTGCGGGGGATCAGCCAGTTATGGGTGGAATATGATTCCATTGAGGGCGCGGAGATTGCCTCACAGCTTGGTGTAGAGCTTGGACATATTGGCCGTCAACTAAAGCTGTTTAAGAATCAGTTGTGCCAAAAGTGTGCTACTACAGAGGTGGCGGAATTTGTGAGCTTTGGAAGTGTCCTGGAGAGATGCGATGGACGGCAAGAATAGTGGCGGCAGAAATATGCTCGGCAGTGCCTTTAGGAAAGGTAATATATGGGGCCGAATATCTGTATCTGCAGATATTTTGTCAGGTATTGAAGCGGTGCGCAAATCAGGGCGCACAAACATGTTTGACAGACCAAACGTTATTGATATAGCCATAGATCTCGGCTTTTCTAAAACAGCCAGATGGATAGAAACCAACCCCCGTGAGTATGCTGAAGGAATTTTTCATGGCTTTCAAGTTGATAATCAAGATTAACTGATTTTAGAACACCCATCTTCAACCTGCTATTTTGTCATATAATCACTTCAAGTTTATCCCCCCAAATATAGAAGTTAAGCTACTCTATGCCATAGCTTAACTTTTACAATTCATTGACTTTAATCTTACTCCTGCTATAATAATACAGCGATACAAAAAAACAGTCTCCCGATTAACTAACTTTCAAACAAGTCACAGGAGTAAAATGAGCACCACCGTTTTTAAAAAAGTTGATTATCCTCTTTCCAAGTTGATTGATGATATTGATATGGGAGTAATCGGCCTGCCGGAACTCCAACGCCCTTTTGTCTGGCCCAATATTAATGTGCGGGACATGTTTGATTCAATGTACAAGGGTTTTCCCGTAGGATACCTGCTGTTCTGGGAAAATGGCTTGACTGACCATCACCGGCAAATCGGCACGGGCAAAAAACAAAAAGCGCCCAGCCTCCTCATTGTAGATGGCCAGCAACGACTCACCTCATTGTTTGCCGTATTAAAGGGCATGCGCATTATTCGGAAGGATTTCAGGGAAGAACATCTTTACATAGCCTTTCGGCCTGTTGATCATAAATTTGAGGTTACTGATGCTGCTATCCACAGAGACCCGGAATTTATCCCGGATATCAGCCAAATATGGGCTGTTCCCTTTCTCCGGTTCCTAAAGAACTTTTTCCAACGCCTGAGAAAAAGCCGGGAAATTAGTGAAGAAGAGGAAAACCGTCTATCCGACACCATTTATCAGCTACATGATTTAAAAAGCTACCCCTTCACTGCCCTGGAGATTTCTTCCAGTGTTGATGAGGAACAGGTCTCAGAGGTTTTTGTAAGGATCAACGGCAAAGGCACCCGGCTAAACCAGGCGGACTTTATCCTTACCCTCATGTCCGTATTTTGGGATGACGGACGCAAAGAGCTGGAAGATTTTTGCCGCAAAGCGAAAACCCCTGCCACTGGTGAAGCCTCCCCCTTTAACTATTTCCTGCAACCCGATCCGGATCAGCTACTTCGGGTAAGTGTGGGACTGGGGTTCAGCCGGGCCCGGCTAAATTATGTCTATACCATCCTGCGCGGCAAGGATTTGGAAACAGGGGAATTGTCCGATGAGCGCCGGGAACGGCAATTTGCTTTACTCAAAGAATCCCAGGAATATGTACTGAATTTACAAAACTGGCATGAGTTTTTAAAAACCCTGCTTCAGGCCGGTTATTGTTCGGGGAAAATGATTAGTTCCAAAGTCGGTTTGCTATATGCCTATACATTCTTTTTAATTGGCAAAAGAGATTACCGCTTAGATATTCCGACCTTGCGAAACATCATTGCCAGATGGTTTTTCATGACCGCTCTGACCGGGCGTTATTCCGATTCACCGGAGTCAAGGATGGAGCAGGATTTG
Organism: bacterium; assembly: GCA_024277675.1. Lineage (GTDB taxonomy): Bacteria > SZUA-182 > SZUA-182 > SZUA-191 > JAJRXT01 > JAJRUS01. The sequence continues at coordinate 2,483 of JAJRUS010000073.1, forward strand.
GCCCGTCTGCGTGAAATACATGATGGAGCTGGTTTTATCAATGTACTTAATCGGATTGTCACAGATAGATTTACTGAGGATTACTGGAATATCACCCTGCCTAACGAATTAGCTACCCAGGCCGCCCGCAGTCCCTCTCTGTTTGCTTATTATGCCGCCCTTAATCTGCTAGATGCCCGGGTATTATTTTCTAACCTCAAAGTGGAAAAGCTGCTTGATCCGGCCATAAGGGCGAATAAATCCGCCCTGGAACGCCACCACCTGTTTCCCAAAAATTACCTGGCAAAGTTAGGTATTGACGATACCCGAACCACTAATCAGATTGCCAACTATGCCTTGGCTGAGTGGTCAGACAATATTGGTATTTCCGATAAGTCGCCGGCAGAATATTTTCCAGAATATGCGGCACGATTCTTGCCCGAAGAGTTTCAGCAAATGTGTTACTGGCATGCCTTGCCAGATGGTTGGGAAAATATGGATTACCAGGAGTTCCTGGAAGCCCGGCGTAAAGCAATGGCTCATGTTATTCGTGATGGTTTCTCACGGTTACAGGGAAAAATTGTGTAAAACCATCTTTATGTTTCTTCTTTTAGATAGTAACTTAAGCAAATGATTAAGAAAAAAGTAATGTCCAACTTATTTTCAGCAGATCGTCCTATTTCCTCACAATCCGAAGATCTATTGGGAAGATCAGGCTTTGCTAAATCATTAGCGTTGGCTATAAAAGGTTGGAGGGAAAAAGACAGTCTGGTAATAGCGCTTTATGGAGTGTGGGGTAGTGGTAAGTCTTCCCTAAAGAACTTGGTTTTGGAATCCCTTGCCAATGACCAGGAAAATTGTCCGTTAATCGTGGAATTTAATCCGTGGCAGTGGGCCGCTCAAGATCAGCTCATCGAAGCCTTTTTTAGGGAAATCGGTATTAAGCTTGGCAAACAAGATAAACGCAAAAAGGATAAAAAGCTTGCGAGCAAGTGGCGAGTTTATGAAACCTATTTGAAGACGAGTTCTTTTCTATTTGATAGTTTTCGCAAAGCAATTGTCTATTTGCTGGTAATCCTCGGTGGTGTTGGTATGATTTCATTTATTGAAGTCAACTGGCTAAAGCCGGTCGCTGTTGTAGTTGGCGTTATTGCACTGATTTTAGCTGGAATATTGAAATGGGGAGGAACGCTTGCAGAAAATATTGTCTCTGCTTTTGAAGCAAGGTCAGAAGCATATTCAAAAGGTTTACCTGACTTGAAACAAGAGCTTGCTGCCTCACTCCGAAAGTTAACCTCGCCTGTACTGATTGTAGTCGATGATGTAGACCGACTTTCA
>JAJRUS010000074.1 GCA_024277675.1 bacterium
AGACACATTGCCAGCAGTGGTAAGAAAGGCATGGAGAAGCGCTTGTTCGCTTTTTAAAAGGGGCCTTCGACTCCTAAAACGGATCGCACAGCTCGGGAAAAAACTCCCACTACTGCTCCTCAAAAGTGATGGGTGGTGAGGGTGTCCTTAATTTGTCATTGCCAGCAAGAATTAGTTATGGTATAAAAAAAGCAATCCAAAAGGTGATAAAAAATGAATCAGTCAGATAATAAACCAAAAGAAAATTCAAACCCGGCATCGGTTCACACGTTATTAAAGGCTCAAACAGATTATCAACAGTCTATTAATAAGCGATTTGACCAACTGGAAGCCGGGCTGAAACAAACTTCTGCCGGTTTCGGCCAACAATTACAAACCGGGTTAAAGGAGAACCAGCGGCTGGTCAACTCCATTAAGGAAGATAATGCCTCGCTTGGCGAACAAATAAATTATATTGAGAAGAAGATTGATTATGTAGATAAAACCCTGGATTTGAGGATCAGGCATTTTGATGAAATACTTAAGAACAGCCAGGAGCAGTATGAAAAAAATGTAAAGGATATCGAGAGTCAGATTCGATATCAAGGTGAACGCTTATCGGGGATGGAGACCAAAGTAAGCTCCATAAAATATTGGTATATTGGGGTGGGCATGATAATCGTCGGCCTGATATGGGTGTCAATAGCTCAACTGACCGGGGCTGATAAGCTGTTCATGTCGGAAATGAATAAATCCGACAACAAATTCGCTTATTCAATGCAGCGAAACTTTAAGGAAATATTGCAAACCCTGCATCAAGATAACAATGACCTCTCGGAAAGCATTAAAAAGGAACATCAGCAAATTTTAACCGCTACTCAAAAAACTTACCGACAACAATTATCCGGTCTTCGAAAAGAAAATAAAGCCCTGCTCCAACAGCAGCAGGAAGAAAACCAACAGTTTTTGTCCGATCTTCAGCAATTAACCCGCGAACAGCTAGCCACCCTAGTAGAATTATTACAACCGGAAGCCTCATATACTCCAGCCCCGGAACCAACCCCTGATGAACAGTTGGACGGAACAGAGGCAATAGAACCCGATGAGTAAACAGCCTCCTGCTTAACCGTCTCAGATAATCGTTTCAGCCTGGTTTTTGCTGTTTTTTTTGCTGATAATAATTTAACATCCGCTGCAAATCACTATCCCAGGGAACATAACTTAAGCCCTGATTAATATACTGTCGGCCTTCCTGTTCCTTACCCAGATAAAAACAAGCAATTGCCATGTAGCGGCAATATTTAGGGGTAGGCATCCGAGCCAATACCTGTTGGTACAACTGGAAGGCTAATGCCACCCATTCCCGGCGGCGTTGCTTTACCCCCAGATTAAGCGCTTTTTTAGCTACCATCGCGGTCAGCTCGAATTTAAAGTAAGGATTGGCTCCAATCTGATCTATTAATGCGGGGTTAATAAATTTCTCCGTCTTGCTTGAATCTATAACCTTACGCATAATCTCAGCCGCCCGCCAGTTATCATAAACACCCCAAATTATGGTTAAGGAAAGCAACAAAACAAAGGGCATCAGCAATTTTCCCAATTTGTTGGATACCACATAATTCCGCTGCTTATAATAAGGAATCTGCCTAACCCAAATCGCTAATAAAAAAGCAAACAGGCTAATCAGGGATAGCCTTCGGAAGGGGGCTGATAACAGGCTATGGACAAAAAAGGGTACAAACAAAGCCCCGCTCAGCAACAGCAGCGGGGAAGGGTTACTCCTTAAGCTCTTCAGGGTATATTTAAATACGGCAAACCAAATAAGCCCAAACAGGAAAAACCCCACCAGGCCCGTTTCGGCTAAAAATTGCAAAAACTCATTGTGCGCATAATTTGCCGGATATGCATGGTTTTTCAAAAATTCGCTATTGGTGCGCAAAATTAAGCCGGCCAGGGCCGGCGTATAATTCAGCCCAAACTGTCCCAATCCTACCCCCCATAAGGGAGAACGGCGGAATATCTCCAGCGATGTCCACCAATAAATAAGCCGATTAGTTATGCTTCCGGAATAGTTTGCCTGTCCAGCCGTATACTGCATGGAGGAGATAGTACGCTGTAAGGAAGAGGTCTCTGAAAGGACACCCTGGGAGAAAAAAAGCGTCACCATTATTACCAGTATAAACAAACCGATTCTTAGCTTGCGGGCCGCCAGCCAACTGGCCCCCAAATAAACTTTCCCCAACCATAAATATATAACTATGGCGGCTAGGCCACAGTATATTCCCAGCCCTCCACTGGCATCCAATACAAAAAAGATCAAACTACCCAGCAGCAACATCCCGACGGTTATAATCCGTTTCCGCCCAATAACCGCCGACTTTGTTTCCAACAAAAAATGAAGGCAAACCACCAACCCCAAAGATAGATATAATCCCATGTTATTGGGCTGGCCAAAGGTGGAATAAACCCTGTTTCCATAGATTCTCAAGCCCGCCGGTCTATAAGGAATCGGAAAATACGGGAAATGCTGAACCACCCCCCGATAGACCAAATACTGGATTAACCCTATAACAGCAACTATAGTTGCCGAAACCAAAAAAACTCTCAGAAAAACTTTTATTTGCCGGGGAGTATTAATAAGATTTGCTACAACGAAATAGATAAAATAGGCTGCCAGAAGAAAACTTAAGTTGAAAATGAAGGTCGGTTTATCTTTGGCTCCCAGGGCTGAGAGTAGCACGGCCAATAAAAATCCAAGCAGATAAATATCAACCGGCAGGCTGAATTCTATTCCCTGCCTGATAAGCCGGATTAAAAATAAGGGTAAGATTAAAGCAATAACCAGGAAGATAAAACAGGCCCTGGGGAGTAAAAAACCTTCATAAACAGCGCTGTAAAATAGCAGCGGCGAGACAAACAACAGCGACAATAACAAAAGGCTGAGTAGCCTGTCCAATGTCCATTTCAAGAGTTATACCCTGGGAGTTTGTCGGACAGCCTGCTTGTACCGGGGTATTCCCGGCACAGTCATAAAGATATCCACCGACAAATGATTTTAATTACCAACCTGATAAAAAAGTCGGTTTTTCCGACAGCCATTTCTGAATGGACGGCGGCAACAAATATGGCGTTTCCCGGTCGGTCAGTATAAATTTAACACCCATCTTTTGGCCACTTCATGGCAAACGATTTACCTCTGACCATTATACCATATTCTGCTGCTAAAGTACTAGTAAGGTCTGGGATTTACGATGTCGATATCATAACCGGCCAGTATAGTATGCAGGGCGCTGTAGCCGGGGGGACTATTCTTATTCTGGGCCATTACCCGGAAGGTGGTAATCCGGGTATTAGGCATAAATATCTTTTTTTTAAAACGTCCGTTCAACACCTTCAACTTGATGGGTATTCCATTTAGTAATAGGGTGGCTCGGGTGATAGCGCGATTATCAATGCTGCCTGATACGATAATGGGATCACCCTCTTTGACTCCCTGTTTGCCATTTCGGGGTGATTCCAGTTGCACTAAAGGTACTCCGGGCGGGGGATTGTAAAGCAATTTCAGGTTTTGCTTGCCGATGTTTCCACTGGAATCAAAGGCTAAGATACTGATTTGATTTATTCCTTTTACCATGGCAACCTCAACATCAAACTTGCCATTTACTATGGCTACCAACTGAGTAACATCATTTACGGTAATAAAGGCTTGTTTTACGTTCCCATCTACCTCTCCCCTGAGTCGATATAAAGTTTCGTCAGTAATATTTCCGGAGGGGAGGTCTGTTTTAATGACCGGCGCATTTTTTTCTCCACTGACAGCTGTGCCTCTGCCGGATAGCATGGGGGAAGTCGGACTGCCATGTAGCGAGTTGCTGCCGGTGGTTGTAGAAAAAGCGCCAATCCCGATACTTGATTTACTGGCGCTCTCAGTGGCATAGGCGACCGTCAATGATCTTTGTTGTCCACCCGTCTCTGTTTGTAGCGATCCCGAAAGATTGACGCTGCGGCGGCGGGTTTTGACATTACCGACAGCAGAATTTTCACTGGTGGCATACCGGTGGGTTTCTAAAACAAAGCTATTTGTCGAAGTAGCCGCCGATGAAGCGGATTCCTGGCGACTGATTGTAGCTACCGCCGAAGCGGCCCCGGGTGCTGATGGTTGTCCTGTCGCTTGTGCTACCGCCCCGCTTAGATCGGTAGGTTGGTCCAGGAATCTTTCATTTACTCCCTGGGCGGCTTGTTGGTATGAAACCCGTTGCTGCACCATTTTGGTGGGTGTTGCTGCATTTGAGCGTTGCCCAAACTCTACTCGTCCCGTTACTACGAATTTTTCGGTAGCTGTTTCCAGCTTAGCCAACTGAACCTGTTTGTCGCCGAATTCCGCTGCCGAGGTTTCTGCTAACATGCCGGGGGAGCTTAAAACAGCAGCGGTAGCCTGTGCCGTGTTCGCCAGCGAGGTACTCTGGCGACTGACTGCTCCAAAGGCTTGAGTTTGGGCGGCCTGCGGTTCGGTACTTGAAGCTATATCAAGTGCGGCCGGCCCGGCCACATTTGCTGAGCGACTGCGGGTCTTGGTTTGTTGATTGTAAGCTACTCGCACCTGGGTTAACTCAACCGATTCCTGCACTTGTCTTTGTTGATATGATATTGTCCGTTCAAATTGAATTTTCTGGGAAACTATACTGGTGGTTTGACTCATATTGGCTTGTCGTTTGATTGGCTTAGATTTTATGGGCGCTAAGGCAAATTCGTTGCTTAGGACAGATGGCGAAGATGGCGAAACATTCTTTACGGAAGTATGCTGACGATTCATGGCCTGGAAAGTTTGGGATTGAGCCGTCTGTGATGTCGCTTTAGTAGATACGTCCAGTGTAGCAGGCCCATTTACGGTGCGATTCAGCGCCTGCGTTTGTTGATTGTAAGTCACTCGCGCCTGGGTTAGTTTAACCGGTTCCTGCACTTGTTTTTGCTGATATGGCATTGTCCGCTCAAACTGGATTTTTTTAGAAACCGTGGTGGTAGGTTGCCTCATAGTAGTTTGTCGTTTGATTGACTTAGATTTTATGGCTTCTAAGGCCAGCTCGCTGGTCAGGACAGATGTACTGGTTTGCGGAACATTCTTTAAAGAGGTATTCTTCCGGATCATTGTCTGGAAAGTCTGGGGAGGTACTGCTTTTGAATTATTCGGAGTAGCTACATTCAACATGGCCGGAGTATTTGTTTTACGGCTGACCATTTTTGTTTGTCGGTTGTAGGCTAGCTTAACTTGAGCCAGTTGCACTGGTTTTTCCTGCACCTGCCTTTGCTGATAGTTTATAGCTCGCATTGGCGTTGATTGCTGAGAAATGGTGGTCGGTTTTACCGGCCTGGTTTGTCTTTCTATGGTCTTAGCCGGTGATGGCGCCAACTTAAAATCACGAAGCACCTCCGGCGAATTTTTGCTGGTCACAGAGGTAGTCTTTCTGGTCATTCTGGTAAAGGTTTCAACCTGTTTCAGCTTGGTGAAGGTTTGAGTAATTTCGGTTAAAACTTTATTGGGAGCGATAGCCATTTTTCTGACAACCGGAACCGATTGGCTGCTGGTTATCAACTGGCGTTGGCTTATTTCTACCTTCTTGGTGGTTAGCAGCTTTTTTTGATAATCTACCCGCTTATTCAGCTTGGCTGGTTGTTTCTTTTGGGCGGTCAGCTTAATTTTTTTGTCTTCCTGAGGAATTTTTGGCTGATTTTTGAAGTTTATTTTTACTTTCGAGAAATCGTTTTTGGGCTTTGGTGTCTGTTGACGTTTCAGTTTATCAAACCGGCGTTGGGTTTTGTTTTCAGCCTGTTGTTGGTTTACTTTCTTTAATGGAGTAATTTGTTTTTTATTGATTGTTTTATGCGTTGTTTTATATTTTTTGAGTGGGTTGCGCTTTTCCAGCTTGGCTAATTTTTTCTGGCTTTCTTCAACCAGCTTTTGCTTTAAGTCCAATTGTCGTTTTATGGATTCAAGCTTGGCGGTTTTATTTATATCTTGCTGTTTTTCAAGATTAACCTTGTTCGGGGTAACATTCTTATTTTTCATATTGGCCCTGGCGGTCTTTTTTAAGTTCTCCAGTGGGGCCTTGGGGGCCAAAGCCTGGCGCTTTCCCTTTTGCGGGAAGGCCTTATTGTTTTTCTTTTTTCTGATGAGTTTTCCTTTTTTAGAGTCCGGCTTGGAATTTAGTTTGTCTTTCTTCTTAGGCTTCACATTAAGTAGTTTAATTGCATAGAGATCAAAATCTTTTTTTTGTTTATTCCGGGATATGTTTTCAAATGATAAACTCAGCGCTATCATGATCATCAAGTGGATGAACAGTGAGGTTAAGAAAGCGATAGTTTTTTTAGGGTTACTCATTCTGGCATACATCATGACAATTCCAGCCCCACGTTAGAACGCATGTTTTTTGTTAAAAACAAAAGTTGCAATTTATATGCCGTCGGTTTAAGGGCTTTAAGCCGAGTTATTTCCCGGTAGCTCAGGAGTGGTTTTGTTAAGCGCAAAAGTTCTTTTAGATCAGCAGGCTCAGCAGATTTAGCAAGCTAAACAATTGCCTGAAAAATGGGGGAATTTATAAAAAACCGGTAAAGCGAATTAATTGTTAGTGAGATGACAGCGGAGTTTGGCCGGAAAACGGTAAAATATCGGGTATTGTTTCCCTGTAAGCGGGGTGAACAAAAAAATAAACTCTATAATCAGCAGGTCGCAGGACTATAAAAATCGGATATATATTCCAGATTAAAAATAATGTATGGTTTAGGTTTTTTTATTGTTTGATTTTCATACATCAGCGGTTGGCATTGGTATCCGATTCCGGTATTTTTTTAAAGGTAGCGCCTGAGATAAAATAGATGTAATAATGATCTATTAATTTGTGCCTGGCCTTAATGGTGGCCATAAATTCCTTGGTCTTACCACTGGTCAGATTGCGTAAGCTGAATTTAACTTTCCCCAGAATTACTCCCTGTTCATCATAAACCAACAGCTTGAAGATAATCTCTCTAAAATCTTTATCGGTGTTATTAGTTATTAAGCCCTTTACCCTCCCAAAAGTGGTAGACATCGGCTCAAAACCGGTAATCCGATAATTAAGTTGAGGCTCAGCCTGAGCCGGGCAATCTGGAGGGAATAACAATATGCAGCCTAATAGCCAGAAGCAGGCTAATGTCGAAATCATGATTGAACCGGGGAAGCTTATCCTGATTAAAGATTTCTTATGAGAATTCATTTTAGTATGAGATAAGCCATTACAAACAATGGGGCGTTAAGCCTTAGTCAAACATCTCCAACTGCCGACAGCTTTTCACGGGGAATTTTATCGGATACTTACCGGTAAAGCAGGCCGCACAAACATTATTTTCAAATGGATGGATTGCTTTTAACATTCCATTCACAGTTAAATATCCTAAACTATCCGTAGTCAGATAACGTGATATTTCCTTCAACTGGTGGGTGGCCGCAATCAGCTCCCGCCGGTTAGGAGTGTCTATTCCATAAAAGCAGGGATATTTGGTGGGGGGTGAGCTTACCCGCATATGTACCTCTTCGGCTCCAGCCCGGTGGAGCATCTTTATAATCTTACGACTGGTGGTACCCCGCACAATAGAATCATCTACTACTATGACCCGCTTGCCCTCTATTAACTTCTTTACCGCATTCAGCTTTATCTTTACCCCGAAATGCCGGATAGTCTGGCGAGGTTCAATAAATGTCCGGCCTACATAATGATTGCGGATTAAGCCCTCCTCAAACGGAATGCCCGATTCTTCGCTATACCCTAAAGCAGCGCCCCGGCCGGAGTCGGGAACCGGTATTACCAAATCCGCCTCCACCGGGTTTTCCAGCGCTAATTGCCGCCCCAGGTTTTTTCTGACCAGAGTTACATTAAGACCGTGAAAGTTACTGTCCGGGCGTGCAAAGTAAATATACTCAAAGACACAGAAAGCCTCAGTTTGTGGAATAAACGGTTTTTGAGAAATAACCCCCTGCCGATTAATGGTTACCACCTCTCCCGGCTCTATATCCCTGATAAATTCCGCTTCCAGCAAATCCAGGGCGCAACTCTCAGAAGCCAGGATATAGGCCCCATCCAGCCGGCCCAGACACAGCGGGCGAAAGCCTTTGGGGTCCCTTACCCCTATTAATTCATCACCCCTAATGATAAGCAAGCTATAGGCCCCTCTTACCTGATTTAAGGCTAAAACCAAGGCCGGCAGAAAGTCCTCAGCCCCGGAGCGGGCCACTAAATTCAGGATTACTTCGGTATCCAGCGTAGTCAGGAAGGTGGCGCCCTCTTCTTCCAGGCTTTGCCTGATATATTGGGTATTTACCAGATTGCCGTTGTGGGCTATAGCTACTGAGCCTTCGGCATAGTCTACTACTAATGGCTGTACATTTTTGAGACTGCTTTCACCGGTAGTAGAGTAACGTACATGCCCCATCGCTGTATTACCATACAGGTTTCGTAAGTCTTCCTCTTTAAATACATCAGCCACCAGTCCCACATTCTTGTGGATATGTAACTGTTGGCCGTCGGAAGAAACAATCCCGGCTCCCTCTTGCCCGCGATGCTGTAAGGCATATAACCCCAGATAGGTCAAATTAGCCGCCTCCGGATGGTTATAAATCCCGAACACCCCGCAATGCTCTTTCAGCTTATTAAACATAAAAAATCCATCCTATCTGGTTTCCAGCCGGCGAGCTATGCTTTCCCGCCAGGCCCGGTCAAGTTCGGCTAACGATAACTCCAGGAGTCCCTGAATGCTTACCTTGTCCGGGGTTACTTCGCCCAATGACTGTAATGGTACATTATATTCAGTGGCCAGCTTTTTAAGTGCCGACAAATTATCTCTTTTTACAGATACCAAAATCCGTGAGGGAGATTCGCTAAACAAGCATATATCCGGCCTTAAGTTGGAGTCAAGCCCGATAGCAACCCCCAACCCGCCTGCTTTATTAATCAGGCAGCATTCCACTAAAGCCACCCCCAATCCACCTTCAGAGAGATCATGGGCTGATTGCAACAGCCGTTGATTAATGGCGTCCAGGCACAGCGAATGTAGATTTTTCTCCCGGATCAGGGAAAATCCGGGCAGTTGTCCCATGGTTTTGCCGGTAATGTATTTAAGGTATTCGCTGCCGCCTAACTCCGGCTTAGTTTCTCCCAATAAAACAATCAGGTCTCCAGGCTGTTTAAACCAGGGAGTGACCCGCATATCTATATCATCCAGCAGTCCCACCATACCGATTACCGGGGTAGGGTAGATGCCCTCGCCGGAGGTTTCATTGTAAAAGCTGACATTGCCGCCGGTAACCGGGGTGTCAAAATGCTGGCAGGCGGCGCTTATTCCATTGACGGCTTGTTCAAACTGCCACATGGCTTCCGGCTTTTCAGGATTACCGAAATTAAGGCAATTGGTAATGGCCAGCGGCCTGGCCCCGGTACATACCAGATTACGGGCGGCCTCAGCCACCGCCAGCATGCCGCCGGTATAAGGATCCAGATAGCAATAGCCGGAATTACCGTCCAGGGTGAGCGCCAGCGCCTTTTTACTGCCCTTAAGCCGTATCAGGGAAGCCCCGGCGCCCGGCAACAGGCCGGTATCGGTGCGTACCATATGATCGTATTGGCGATAGACATATTCCTTGCTTGAAATGGTGGGCCGGCTTAGTATATTGAGTAACAACTGGGCATAATCCGTCGGTTCTGCAATTTCCGGTGCGGTTTTAACTTGCTTTAAGTAAGCTGGTTCCTGCCGGGGACGTACATATAACGGGGCCTCGTCAGTCAGCGCATTAACCGGTATATCGGCCACCAACTGCCCGTTTTCACAAACCCGAAAATTTTTCTCGGAAATAACCCGCCCGATGGTAACACATTCTAAATCCCACTTGTTGAATATAGCGGCTACTTCGGCTTCCTTGCCTTTGTCAGCCACCAGCAGCATTCTTTCTTGAGATTCTGAGAGCATTATTTCATAGGGGGTCATGCCCGGTTCGCGCCGCGGCACTTTAGCCAAATCTATTTCAATCCCAGTACCGCCGCGGCTGGCCATCTCGGCGGTAGAGCAGGTTAAGCCCGCCGCTCCCATGTCCTGGATACCCACCAGAAAATTCTGCTTCATCAGTTCCAGGCAGGCCTCCAATAATAATTTTTCGGTAAATGGATCGCCCACCTGTACCGTGGGCCGCCGCTCGGCCGATGATTCATCAAATTCTTCCGAGGCCATGGTGGCCCCATGAATACCATCACGTCCGGTCTTAGAACCCACATAAATCACCGGATTGCCTATTCCGGTAGCCTGCCCCAGAAAGATATGCTCCCGGCGGGCCACTCCCAGACAGAAGGCATTAACCAGCGGATTCAAATCATAGGTAGGGTCAAAGTAGACCTCGCCGCCCACGGTGGGCACCCCCATGCAATTACCGTAACCGGCAATACCGGCCACTACATGCTCAAAGAGATAGCGGTTCCGGGGATTACTCAAATTGCCGAACCGCAGCGAATTAAGCAGCGCCACCGGACGGGCGCCCATAGTGAAAATATCCCTTAAAATCCCGCCCACCCCGGTGGCTGCGCCCTGATATGGTTCAATAAAGGAGGGATGATTGTGACTTTCGATTTTGAATACGGCCACCAGCCCCTCGCCGATATCTATTACCCCGGCATTCTCGCCCGGCCCCTGCACTACACAGCAGCCGGTGGTGGGCAGGCCTTTGAGGATAGCACGCGAGCTTTTGTAGGAGCAATGCTCAGACCACATCACCGAGAAAATACCCAGTTCGGTATAATTAGGCTCACGCCCCAGGATGGATACAATCTTCTGATACTCCTCCGGGGACAAGCCATGCTGAGCGATTAGTTCAGGCGTTATAGGAATGTCTTTATTCATTTTAGTAGCTGACCACTGTGGATTCTCTTTGGCTTAGCCGGTTTATCAGCGACTCAAATATCAGCCGACCATCGGTAGAATTTAATATATCCTCGGTACAGCGTTCAGGATGCGGCATCATGCCCAGCACATTCCCGGCTTTATTGCTGATACCGGCGATATTATAAAGCGAGCCGTTGGGATTATGAGCTTCGTCAATTTGCCCTTCCGGGGAGCAATAGCGAAAGATGATTTGATTCTGGGCTTGCATCTGCTTAAGGGTTTCGGGATCCACATAATAATTGCCCTGCATATGGGCAATGGGAATGCGTAATACCTGGCCCTGCGCACAGTTTTGGGTGAAGGGGGTAGCGTTATTCTCTACCCGGATGTTCACGTATTCACAAATAAATTTAAGCTGGTGATTGGTGCGCATAGCCCCAGGCAGTAAACCCACTTCCAACAAAACCTGAAAACCATTGCAAATGCCCAGTAACAGCCCGCCTCGATTGGCATAATCGATCACTTGGCTCATTATGGGAGAAAAGCGGGCAATCGCCCCTGGCCGCAGATAATCCCCATAGGAAAAACCGCCGGGAATTATAATGGCGTCAAATTTATTTAACTGCGGTTGCTTATGCCAGACAAACTCCACCTCCCGGTTGAAAACATGCTTTATTACATGGTAGCAGTCATGGTCACAGTTGGAACCGGGAAAAACGATTACCCCAAATTTCATAATTTAGCCTTAGTCATCATTAAGCGAAGCTGTCTTCTGTTTAGGGGGGGTATCGGCGGCAGGGCCTTTTGTATCCAAGTCTATAAAATCAGAGGTATATAGCTGGTTAGCCAGGTAGAGGAATAATCCGCCTATCATCAATATGGAAAAATCTAAGAATAAAGCAAACACAATAGTGGAGATGATAACCTGATGGGAGGTGATATTAGCCAGAAAATCCTGATAATCCTGATAGGTTTTAACAATAGCGATGGTAGTAATGATAAAGATCAAAGCAGCCATGGTGAGCACAATGGTGGCTTTAAAATTTGTTTTCAAGTGTTGTCTAAATGGCCAAACCACCAGGAATAAAACCACCGCGATAAAAATTATAACTGCGAGGTTAACTGTATGAGGGTTCATTTTAAGCCTCCTTTAGGAGCCGATATTTAAATGCTATGGCAATAATCTGCTATAAGGGCTTACCATCCAGCTCTACCAGCCTGTTCCAGTCCCGCTCTACTCTATCCACCAACAGCTTTAAGATAGACTCATTGGCCGGTTTAAACAAATGGGCAAACCTGCCTTGCGGTTTCAGCCATTCCTCCAGCGGTCGTTTCTGCTGCTGATATTTTGTTCTAGCAGCTTCATCTCCGGCAGCGGCCTTTTTCTTTAAGTCCGCCAATGTCTTGGAAGCGCCGGTTAAGCGTAATACTCCATTCACCACTTCATATAGCGGCCAGTAGCAACTGGTTACGGAAAGCCGGGCCAGCTCAACGCCTATTTCTATTTTGGTACGCCAGCCTCGATGACAGGGGGCCATTACATTTAAAAAGGCCGGGCCGCCGCAATTTAAGGCATTTCTGGTTTTCTGCATCAGGTCCCGCCAATTACAGGGAGACGCCTGGGCGGCGTAGGGTATATTATGGGCTACCACGATCTTGGTCAAATCCTTGCGGAACTGCTGCTTACCGGGAATTTTTTTGCCGGCCGGGCTGGTAGTGGTATGCGCCCCGATGGGAGTGGAAGATGAGCGCTGGATACCGGTATTCATATACGCCCCGTTGTCATAGCACACATAAAGGAAGCGATGCCCCCGCTCCAGTGCGCCGGATAGGGCCTGCAAACCGATATCGTAAGTGCCGCCGTCGCCGGCGAAAGCGATAAAATCGATGCGTTTGTCTTTAGGGATTTTACCCTGCCGCTGCAATGAGTTATACATGGACTCCACACCGGCAATGGTAGCAGCGGCATTCTCGAAGGCGCTGTGAATCCAGGGAATACGCCAGGCGGTATAAGGGTAAATACTGGTAGACACCTCCAGGCAACCGGTGGCATTAGCGGCCACTACCGGGTGCTCAGCCGCCAACAGTATCTGCCGCACCGCGGTGGGGGCTACGCAGCCGGCACACATCCGGTGTCCACCGGCCAATAAATCAGGTTTTTGAGATAAATCCTTTAATTTAAGTGGAATACTGGCTTGTTCCGGCATAAAAGCCTCCTTTAATTGACTGAAAAACAGGAAATCAGTTTCTTAGTTTAAATCTGTTCTTAAGTTTAAAAAGAATTTTTGACTGGATTAACTGGATTAAATTGCCACACCGCAGGTGGTTATCTTGTCAACCCTGTATATCCAATTTCATATATCATATTCGATGTTTCGGCCTGTTCCCAAGCCGAAACCAGCTAAGGAAAACTTTTCCCTTTTTAAGTTAAGCTTATCAAATACATCAAAGATTGAATTTCAGCCCATAGTTTTACAATATCTGGGTTAAATCCGACAGATATTTCACAAAAGCCGTTTCTCCTTTAACTACATTAAAAAATCGCTTGTCACCTGTTACTAAAGGAATTTCTTCCTGCTCAGCAATTATCAGATAGGCTATATCGTAAACCGTGCAATTATATTTTTGAGCTACTTTAAATATCTCAAGCAGGTGAAAAACAATGGGAACTTGGGTTACACGTATAGATTGGAGTTCTTCTACAACAAACTCAAGCCCCAATTTCTTTGATATTATTTGTCGTCTTATGGCTACATTTAAGCCATTGGATATTTCATAGAACCAAAGTTCCGGAACAAGTAATTCTATCTCTTCGGCCACCACCTTTTTGAGAATATCCCTGGACTCTACGACAAACTCCTCATCCTCCAGCCACCATTTCAGAGCTACGGAGGAATCTACCACCATCCTTTTTGCCATAAGGCTACCTTCTTCCCTCTTCAATTAACTCCTTAACTTTTAAGGGAGCTATCTTAACTGGCTGTCTTTCCAATAATCTCCTCAATATAACTTTATTATGAGGCATACTTGTATCTTCGTCTAAAAAAGTTACTAACACATTAAGCCTTTTTTTAACCTTTATTTTTTCGTCTAATTCCAGCCTTTGGCCGTCATAAATACCCTTGACCGAACGTAACATGTTCTTATTCTCCATCTTTAATGAGTTACTGGAGCATCAGGGATTAACCAGCTTATTCTCTCACCGTTATATAATTTACTTCCTGCGAGGCTTTGCCGGTTTTGGCTAACATCTTTAAATCGTCAAACACCCCGTTTACATCAGCCACCCCGAAGTCACGGCCTCCCAGGCCGTAGATATAGTCAACTGTGGGGGGTGCAGCCTCCAGGCTGAACAATGCCGAACGCACCTCGGAGAATAACGGCCCGCCATAGGCGCCGAAGGAATCGGCCCGATCAAGCACTGCAATAGCCTTGGCTGATTTAAGCGCAGCGGCCAGCTCTTTAGCCGGAAATGGCCTGAAGCTGCGCAGTTTTAACACCCCGGCGGCTATACCCTGTTGCCGCAAACTATCCACTACCGTCTTTACCGTACCCACTGAAGAGCCCAGCGCCACTACTACCAACTCGGCATCTTTCAGTTTATATTCTTCAAAGAAGCCATAACTGCGGCCAAAGGTTTTGCCGAATTCTTGTCCTACTTCCAGAATTACCGGTTTTGCCAGCTGCATGGCATCGGCCTGCTGGCGTTTGTGTTCCATATAATAGTCCTGTAAATCCAGCGGCCCATAAGTTACCGGATTATCCACATCCAGCAGGGGATAGTGCAGCTTAACCGGGCCGATAAAGTTGCGCACCTGCATATCATCCAATAACTCCATGCGTTCGATGGAATGGCTGATGATAAACCCATCCAGGCACACCATAACCGGCAGGCGAACCTCTCGCCGCTCGGCAATACGCACCGCCTGAATCAGATTATCATAGGCTTCCTGGGCATTTTCAGACCATAATTGAATCCAGCCGGAATCCCGCGCCCCCATGGCATCGCTGTGATCGCAATGGATATTAATCGGGGCTGAGAGCGCCCGGTTCACCGTAGTCATTACAATCGGCAACCGGTTTCCGGCGGCGATGTAAAGCATCTCCCACATCAGCGCCAGCCCGTTAGCCGACGTTGCGGTCATCACCCGACCGCCAGCAGCCGAAGCGCCAATACAAGCGCTCATGGCGCTGTGTTCACTGTCTACCGCTACCAGTTCCGTATCTACCTCACCATCAGCCACAAAACTGGCAAACTGCTGCATCACCTCGGTAGAGGGCGTTATGGGGTAAGCGGCACATACATCTGGATTTATTTGACGCATGGCATTGGCCACCGCAATATTACCGGTCATAGCCACTGTATTTGTCGACATCCTGCTCCTCCTTATTTCAACAATCTTTAAATTATATTTTAAGGGAATTAATTGTTTTACATTATACTATGGCTACTTTTTCGCTTCCACCATGGCGATGGCCTTGACCGGACACTCATGGGCGCATATCCCGCAGCCCTTGCAATGCTTCATATCGAAATGGCCAAACTTGCCCTCCTTGACAATAATAGCTGAATCAGGACAATATATCCAGCATAGCAGGCAATTCTTACATTCCTTGCGATTAATGTGGGGCAGGAAGGTGCGCCAGGCGCCGGTGTTATACTCAGCTGAATTTCCGGCCTCTAAAATCATGCCGCCAATTGGTAATTCACGCCAGCCCTTCTTTTTTTCAGCTATTTTATTACTCATTCCCCGACTACCTCCTCATATGCTCTTTTGACTGCTTCCAGGTTGGCGGACACCACCTGTTCAGTAAATTTTTTACTGAAGCTGCGCTTTAGATCACTAATCAAATCATCCATATCTATCAAGCCGGCCACCTTGGCCAACGCTCCCAGTAACGGAGTATTGGGCAGCGGACGCTTGATGGTGTCAAACGCAATTTTAGTGGCATTTAAGGTATATACTTTTTGTGCCTTACCAAGCCCCAGTTTCCGTTTAATTTCCGCCGGTTTTTCATGGGTGTTTATTATGAATATAGCATTATCCGGGGTGCCTTCGGTAACATCCACGCTGCCCATTAAGGTAGGGTCTACCACCACCACCACATCGGGATTGGTTACCTGACAGTGGATAGCAATAGGGTTAGCGCTCAGGCGGTTATAAGCCCGCAAAGGGGCCCCCATGCGCTCCGGGCCGTACTCGGGAAAGGCCTGCACATGTTTACCGCTGGCCAGGGCTGTTTCGGCCAATACCTTGGCGGCGGTAACCGTGCCCTGCCCACCACGGCCGTGCCAACGCACTTCGGTAAATTGTTTCTCCATGATTCCTCCTTATGATAATTTACCTACGACTAAACCGATATATTCAAAAAAACTCAAAATTTTAAGCTGCATTTTAACACGATTAGATACCTAACCGGCCATCCATGGCCTTGCTGATAGTGACCTCATCGGCAAATTCCAGGTCGCCCCCCATAGGCAGCCCGCAGGCAATACGGGTTACCTTAACCCCGGTGGGTTTAATCAGCTTGGAAATATACATGGCGGTGGTCTCCCCCTCTATGGTGGGGCTGGTGGCCACAATTACCTCATTTATGCCGCCCTGCTCCACTCTGGCCAAAAGCTCCCTGGTGCGAATCTCATCCGGCCCGATATTATCCAGCGGAGAGATATTACCCATCAGCACATGATAATGTCCCTTATAACCTTTAGTCTTCTCAATAGCCAACAGCCCCTTGGGATCTTCCACCACACAGATTAAGCTTGCATCCCGACCCGGATCGGCACAGATGGGACAAGGATCGGTTTCGGTTATATTTCTGCATAAAGAGCAGTAACGGGTTTTATCCTTAAGCTCCAATATGGCCTGGGCCAGCTTCTCCGCCTCCGGCTGGGGAATCTGCAAAATGTACAACGCCAGCCGCTGGGCGCTCTTTTGCCCCACCCCGGGCATTTTTTGAAATAATTTAATCAGCCGGCCTAATGATTCAGTATATAACATTTATTCCCACGATATGAGGGTTACTCAATATTTTGTACCTGCTCCCGGATTTTTTCCAGTTGGCATTTTATTTCTACTACCTGCTGCGAGATGGCTACGTCAGATACTTTAGAACCAATGGTATTGGTCTCGCGATTCATTTCCTGGATCAAAAAATCCAGCTTCTTGCCGATGGCTCCCTCCGCCGCCAGAAAACCCGACAATTGATTGAGGTGGCTATTCAAGCGCAGCAGTTCCTCGCTAATATCCGATCGCTCGGCATATATTATCACTTCCTGAGCCAATCGTTCTTCCGGTATAGCAATTTTAGGCGCCAGCTTGTTTATCTTTTGAGTCAGGCGTACCTTATATTCGTCCACCAAAAGGGGAGTACGTTGTTCGATCTGGGTGAGTACCTGTTTTATTCGGGCTGCTAACTGGCTGATCTCTTCATAGGTGGCCCTGCCTTCTTCGGCTCGCATTGCCTCCAGTGAATCCAGGGCTTGCTTAAGAGCCTGCCTCAATTGCCGGGAAATATCCACCTCGGATTTTAGTTCTTCCAGGGTAGTAAACAATTGGGGATTATTTCCCAGGAAATCTATGTTGATTTCTCCCGGCAGGTTAAGTTCTTGCTGAAGCTTTACCAAACTGTCTACATACGCCTTAGCCAACGGGGCATTTAATTTTAGTTGTTGTTGATTTTGTTGAGAATCTTCTACCTTAATCCATACATCGAAATGCCCGCGGGAAAAACGTTTTTGTATAAGCTTTTTAATCCCATGTTCCAGCGAGGCAAACTCTTTGGGTAGGCGGATGCTGATATCGAGGTAGCGATGATTTATAGATTTAGCTTCCGCTTCAATAGTTATGGATTCATCGACAGCCCCCCCACAACCATAGCCGGTCATGCTTTTTACCATTATTCCACCTGGCTCATCTGTAAGCTCAAAATAATATTACGCTGATTGATGCTTGATTATATATAAGGGCTTACTTTAAGTCAATAGCGATAGTTATCCCGAAATCCGATTTGAACATATCTCTGTATTATACCCTAATCTACTTCTTGAATGGTGCTGTTTTTTGATAGTAACCGGTTAATAGTAATCCGCTATGGGGCGTGATTTTGTGCCTGCTCTTCTTTAATTCAATCGGTAATTTTTATTTATCATAAGCCTTGTTGGTTAATTCATGGAATCTAATACTTCCTGAATTATAACATGCCAACGAGGTTTTTTGTTGTCCTGTGTCGGATTTTGGATCAGATGGTACTTGCCAAATGGCGCTGACTTCCGTAATATAAGCGACGATGAGATTGCTCGTATCGAATCTCCATTAATAACCAGCCTGGAAAATGCCTGGGCTTTAACACTCCACTCGAAGTAGCTTCCCCTTTTGTTGCACTTTGAGGTTGGATGTATGCTAAAAAGTTAGTTAAATAATGTCGACCAAGTATAAAATAATAAATGTAGTAGGTGCGCGGCCTAATTTTATGAAAATAGCCCCCATAATGGAGGCCATGCGGAAAGAACCTTCTTTTGAACCGTTGTTGACGCATACCGGACAGCACTATGATGAGGAGATGTCAAAGCTCTTTTTCCAGCAGTTGGAAATCCCCAAACCGGATATTGACCTGGAAGTGGGTTCGGCTTCTCATGCACAGCAAACCGCAGAGATCATGCGCCGCTTTGAGCCGGTATTGTTGGAACATAAACCCCGGTTAGTGGTAGTGGTGGGTGATGTCAATTCCACCATAGCCTGTACCCTGGTAGCGACCAAGCTGCACATTAAAGTTGCGCATGTGGAGGCTGGTTTACGGAGCTTCGATCGCAGCATGCCGGAGGAGATCAATCGATTGCTTACCGATGCTATTTCCGATTATCTTTTTATCACCGAAGGCAGTGCGCATCAGAATCTGGTGCGGGAGGGCATCCCGGAACATAAGATCCACTTTGTAGGCAATGTAATGATTGATACGCTGCTTAAAAACAGCCGGCAAGCCGCCACTTCCCCCATACTACAACAATTGGGACTGGATAACGGGCAGGATTATGCAGTGCTGACGCTGCACCGTCCTGGTAATGTTGATTTCAAAGATACCCTGGAGCGCATATTGACCGCTATACATGAGGTGGCCCGACGGCTGCCGGTCATCTTTCCCGTTCACCCCCGGACCAAAAAGCAGATTCAGCAATTCGGCTTAGAATATATGCTGTCTCCGGCAGCCACCAATCCCCCGCCGGCTGCCTGTCCACCAGGGATTTATTATGTTAATCCATTGGGTTATCTGGATTTCTTACGGCTGACCAGTAAAGCCAAACTGGTGTTGACCGATTCCGGCGGCCTGCAGGAGGAAACTACCGTATTGGGTATTCCCTGTATAACCTTACGGGAGAATACCGAGCGTCCGGTAACCGTAAGCCGTGGCACTAACGTAATAGTGGGTACAGATAGAGAAAGAATAATAGCCGAAAGCCAAAAGGCGCTTTCCGGCCGGGCTAAAAAGGGCCAAATACCTGAAAAATGGGACGGTCTGGCAGCCGACAGGATCGTGCAAGTGCTAAAACAGGGAATCGCCTAAGTTGGAGGAAGGTTTGGTGGAAGTTTTTACGACTTCATTATATGTAAATTCTAAAAATTGGTAATTGTGCTGCGTATGAAAGATAATAAAGCCTTTTGGGGGAAATTTTGTTATGTAACCGGCACTGGTTGTCTGGTGATAACCTTTGGCTGGTGGTTGGTGGATTTATTTAAGCTGTTCTCAGAATTTTACAAACACAGTGGATTTGAGCTATTGTTACTGCCCCTGTTCAAGCTGTTTATCAATCCGTTTTTATGGGCCGGCATAATACTTTTTAAACTGACTAACTGGTTTTCGCCCGATAATGAGTTGGATGACCAGCAGCAGGGGTAAATAAATCAGAGAACCTGTCTTGAGGAGAAAGCAGCTTTGAAGCTGTCGGCTAATGCGCTAAAGGTATTGGAAGCCAGATACCTGGCTAAGGATGAATCGGGATGGGTCTGCGAAACCCCGGCTGATATGTTTCGCCGAGTAGCGAAGACGGTAGCTCAGGCGGAGCTTTTGTTTGATAAAAAAGCGGCGGCTGAAAGGCTGGAAGAAGAATTTTACCAAGCCATGAGTCGCCTGGAATTCCTGCCGAATTCCCCTACCCTGATGAATGCCGGTAACAGAATCGGGCAGTTGGCAGCCTGCTTTGTGCTGCCGGTCGAGGATTCCCTGAAAAGTATCTTTGAGGCAGTCAGCCGGCTGGCCATTATTAATCAATCAGGGGGCGGCACCGGCTTTTCGTTTAGTAAGCTGCGCTTTAAAGGGGATTTTGTCAAGTCCACCAAAGGGGTAGCCTCCGGCCCGGTATCCTTTATCAAAATATTCGATGTAGCCACCAACGTCATTCGCCAGGGTGGCCGCCGGCGGGGGGCCAATATGGGCATTCTGCGGGTGGATCATCCTGATATACTGGAATTTATCCGGGCTAAAGCAGACCAGACGGCGCTATTGAATTTTAATCTATCGGTGGGGGCTACCGATGCTTTTATGCAGGCCGTGCTTGGCGATGAAAGCTATGAGCTGATAAATCCCCGTAGCGGGCCAGTGGAGAGGAGCATGAAGGCGGCGGAAGTATTCGATGAGATCGCCTATATGGCCTGGAAAACGGGTGATCCCGGACTGCTTTTCTTAGATGAGATAAACCGGCATAACCCCACCCCCCAATTGGGAGAAATAGAGAGCACCAACCCCTGTGGGGAGCAACCGCTGCTGCCTTATGAATCCTGCACTCTGGGTTCCATAAACCTGGCTAATATGGTGGCTGGAGATAAGCTTAACCGGGAGCGGCTC
Organism: bacterium; assembly: GCA_024277675.1. Classification (GTDB taxonomy): domain Bacteria; phylum SZUA-182; class SZUA-182; order SZUA-191; family JAJRXT01; genus JAJRUS01. Next base: position 20,713 of record JAJRUS010000074.1, read on the forward strand.
AAATCTATCGTGCATTTAGCGGTGCGCTTTCTGGATAATGTGATTGAGGTAAACAAATATCCCTTGCCGGAAATTGAGGAACTAAGTAAGCAAAACCGGAAAATAGGCTTAGGTGTAATGGGCTTTGCCGATGCGCTGATTAAGCTGGGCCTTCCCTATGACTCAGAAACAGGTTTGGCCTTCGCTGAAGAAACCATGAAATTTATTGCTGAAGAGGCGAGGCTGGCCTCAGCCCAACTAGCTGATTCACGAGGGGTTTATCCCAGTTGGAATATGGCATGTTCCGGGCCGCGCTTGCGCAATGCCACGCTAACTACCATCGCCCCCACCGGCAGCTTAAGCATCATTGCCGGTTGCTCAAGCGGCATAGAGCCTGTATTTGCACTGACCTATGTGCGTAGTGTAATGGACGATGTAAACCTGATTGAGGGCAATCCCCTGCTTATCGAAGCCTTAAAAGAGAAGGGGCTATACACCCCGCAGTTGATGAACAACATCCGGCTCACCGGTTCGCTTCAAACCCTGACTGAACTGCCCGCCGAATTGCGGCGGCTGTTTGTAACCGCCCTTGATATTGCCCCCGAATGGCATATCAGGATGCAGGCCGCATTCCAGAAATACACCGATAACGCTGTATCCAAGACCATAAATTTTCCGGCCGAGGCTACTGTTGAGGATATAAAAAAGGCCTATCTTCTGGCATATGAGCTGAAATGCAAGGGCATAACCGCCTACCGCTATGGCAGTAAACATAAACAAGTGCTCTATGTGGGGGATAAGCACAAAACAGGTGAACAGAATAATAACTGTGGTGGCAGGGAATGCGAAGCTTAACCCACCCACCCGTGGTGGAGCAATCAAGGTTATCCGATAGATGGTAACTGCCTCCCCGCTGAGCAATCGCTAACCCAATCCTGGAAAGCAACAATTTTGGCAGTAATTTTTTTATTGACAAAATTAAAACAATAATTTATAATTCATTACACTCATATAACATGTTGATAAATATAAGCAGAAGTTGTCGTTATATTTTTCGGAATTGTCCCTTAAAACATACTGATTTTTAAGTTTTATACCCTTGTTTTAATTTTGCCGCAGTAAATTAATAGTTGAAGTTCCAGTTATATTCGGTATTTAAACCGAATGTTGGGCAAGCGGCGATATTAACCGCACCAGCGGCTTTAATTTTATTTAGGTGGTAATTAATGGAAATATTTTCTCTGCTGCTTCAATTAGTCCAATATTTATTATCTCTCCCGCTGGTAAAAACTTTAATACCGCTCGTCATTGCTATAATAAAAATCATCGTTATATTTCATGTGCTGCTGGGGGTAGTGGCTATACTTACCCTGATTGAACGCAAGCTGTTGGGTCGAATGCAGATTCGCCACGGGCCGATGCGGGTGGGTTGGCACGGAGTGCTGCAGCCCGCTGCCGATCGGATTAAGCTGATGGGGAAGGAGTTTATTATCCCAGCTCAGGCCGATAAGGTGGTGTTCGTGCTGGCGCCGGTTATATGCCTGGTTTTTGCCGCCATCCCTTTTGCGGTAATTCCGTGGGGGCCGGGCCACATTTACACTATTGTCGATCTCAATATCGGAATATTATATATTCTGGCTGCCAGCTCGCTGGGGGGCTTTGGGCTTATAATGGCCGGTTGGGCTTCCAACAGTAAGTATGCCCTGCTGGGTGCATTGCGCGGCATCGCTCAAACCATTAGTTATGAGTTGCCCCTGGTGTTGGCGCTGGTGGGGCCGCTTATGTTGGCCGGCAGCTTCAGTATGAATAGCATAGTAAATTCACAGCTTCAAACAGGTACCTGGTTTATATTTCTGCAACCCATAGCCTTTATTTGTTATCTACTGGCGGGAACCGCTGAAACCCAACGGGTGCCCTTTGATATGTTGGAGGATGAGGGATCATTGGTTACCGGTTTTTATACTGAATATAGCGGCATGGCTTTTTCGGTGTTTGCGCTGGCTGAATATGTTAATATTATCTTAATTGGAGTGGTGGCCGCTATTGCCTTTATGGGAGGCTGGCTCAGGCCGTTTCCCTCTATAGCGGCGCTGGCATTTTTGGATATAGTGCCGCCCTTTATATGGCTGTTGGCAAAATCGATGGTTTTCGTCTTTTTTGTCATCTGGCTGCGCGGCACCCTGCCCCGGGTACGCTATGATCAGTTGATGTATTTTGGCTGGAAAATCCTGCTGCCCCTGGTGCTGCTTAACATAGTGCTCACCGGAGCCTATAAAATGGCTCCCCAGCATGGAGCCGTGCTGATCATATACTACGGACTTACCCTGATCTCCACCCTGGGCTGTCTGGCCATCTGTACCAAGTGGTTTTATGCACGGGCTTAATTTATGACAAAGCTATCCCCACAGCTAAGAAAAGAGGTTGACCAGATAGTCAGCCAATATGAATTCAAACAGGGGGCTGTGCTTCCCATCTTGCATAAGGTACAGGAAACATATGGGTACTTGGTTGAAGACGTGCTGGACGGGGTGGCCGAATACCTGAATATTCCCCACGTTGATATCTTTGAAATAGCCACTTTCTATTTTTTCTTTAAAACCAAACCGGCTGGTAAAAACAGCATCTATGTGTGTGATAGTATATCATGCTATCTGCTGGAAAAAGAGCTTATAATTGCCCAGTTAGAAAAGGAATTGGGGATCAAGCCGGGAGAAACCACCGCCGACGGCAAATTTTCCCTTTTTACTACCTCCTGTATCGGGGCCTGCGGTCGGGCTCCGGCGATGATGATTAATGATAAAACCTATTTTGAACTGGCCCCGGAAAAGATCAGCCGGATACTTAAAGAATATTAAGGGCAGGAAAATTAAAGCATGCCTGAGCCTAATATATTATTAAAAAATATCGGCACCCCCAATTCAGATCAGCTTGATGTATATGTTGAAAACGGGGGTTATCGGGCGTTAAAACGTATCCTGGCTGAACTGATGCCCGAAGAAGTGGTGGAACTGGTTAAAAAATCCGGCTTACGCGGGCGGGGCGGGGCGGGTTTTCCTACCGGTATGAAGTGGCAATTTTGTGCCAGTGATGTCAAAACCCCCAAATATATTATTTGCAATGCCGATGAGGGAGAGCCGGGTACCTTTAAAGATAGGGTGCTGATCGAGGAAGACCCGCACGCTATTCTGGAGGGGATGGCCATTGCTGGTTATGCAATTGGATCCGATCAGGGAATTATCTATATTCGCAGAGAGTATATTTATGGAGCCGGCAAGTTACAGGAAGCTATTGAGCAGGCCAGAAAACAGGGGTGCGTGGGAAAAAATATCTTCGGCAGTAATTTCAGCTTTGATATTAAAGTGTTTTTGGGCGCCGGCGCCTATATCTGTGGAGAGGAGACAGCTCTTTTAGATTCCATTGAGGGCAAGGCCGGCCGTTCCCGCATTAAACCGCCATTTCCGGTTAATGAGGGCTTATGGCATCGCCCCACCTCCGTCAACAATGTCGAGACCTTATGTAATATACCCCACATTATATTACATGGTGATAAATGGTATAAATCTTTTGGCACTTCCGAAAGTCCGGGCACCAAAATATTTTCCGTAAGCGGCCATGTGAATAAACCGGGGAATTATGAACTGCCTATGGGGGTAGCCTTAGAGGAACTCATTTATGAACATGCCGGGGGTATCCGCAATGAAAACAGGTTTAAGGCTGTTTTGCCGGGAGGGGCATCCAGCCCCTGCCTGACCAGCAAATACTTATCAGTCCCGCTGGATTTTGACGGCCTGGCGGCCGTCGGCAGTATGCTGGGTTCAGGGGCGGTAATTGTTATGGATCATACTACCTGTATGGTGGGAGCGGGATTGTCTATTGCCCGTTTTTTCGAGCATGAGTCATGTGGACGCTGCACCCCCTGCAGGGAGGGTACTTACTGGATTGTCAGGTTGTTGGAACGCATTATGGTTGGGGAGTCGCAATCGGGGGAGATCGATCTTATCGTAAACTTAGGGCTGAACATGCGGGCAACCTGCTTCTGTCCTTTAGGGTTGGCCGCACAAGGGGCGGTACTTAGCTTTATCGGGAATTTCAGGGATGAATTTGAGGGGCATATAAAGGAAAAATGTTGTCCCCTTCGGGCATATTAGTTTCAGCTATAGCTTGCAGGCCTGGCCGTCAAAGAAGTATTTTTTATTTACAGCTTGAAATTCACTTTTCAGCACTGGCATATTTCGGCGGAAAATTATGATTGAAGTCACTATAGATGATATTAAGCTAAAGGTTGAGGATAATACCACCATACTGGAAGTTGCCAACCAGGCCGGGATTTATATCCCTACTCTCTGTTACCATGCCAAGTTAGGACCTTTTGGGGCCTGCCGTATTTGTATGGTTGAAATAGACCCTGGAAATCGGTTGGTACCGGCCTGTATCACCAAGGTGATGAGAAACATGGCCATAAACACCAAAAACGAAAAGGTGCTCAAGGCCCGTAAGCATAATCTGGAATTGCTGCTGGCCCGTCATCCCGCTGATTGTCTGGTTTGCGAGAAGGGTGGAGAGTGTGAATTGCAGACAGTGTGTTTTAAGTTGGGGGTATCCGGGGGTTTCCTACAGCCGCACAATCCCTTAGCCGAAATATTTGGAGTACAACAACTGGACGTGTCTATCGATGATACCCGCACTATCATCGAAAGGGATTTAAATAAATGTATAATGTGTAAACGATGTATCCGTATCTGCCATGATGTGCAGGCATTGGGAGCAATTCAATTCTCCCGCCGCGGTTTTAAGATGGAGATGGGCACCTTCTTCGGTCGGGAAATGGAGTGTGAGTTCTGTGGTCAATGCGTAGATATCTGCCCGGTAGGCGCTATAATGAATAAGATGTCCAAATATCGGGCGCGGATATGGCAGTTAAACCGGGTGTCCAGCATTTGTTCCTATTGCAGTGTAGGTTGTAGCTTATACCTGAATGTTAAAGCGGATAAAGTGGTCAAGGTCGATACTGAGCTGGGTAAGGGTGTAAACGACGGCAATCTTTGCTATAAAGGGCGCTATGGTCAGATATTTGTAAACGATCCTCAGCGACTTACCTCCCCCATGATCAGGGATCAAAGCAATGGAAGATTGTTTGAAGCCACCTGGGAAGAAGCCCTGAAGTTGGTGGCTGACCGCTTAGGGCAGGTCAAGGCTGAATTTGGAGCTGAGAGTATAGCCGGTGTGGGTTCGGCTCGCTGCACCAATGAAGATAATTACTTATTTCAGAAATTGATGCGGGCGGTTATCGGCACCAATAACCTGGATAACTGTACCCGCTTTGAACATGCGGCTACCCTTACTGCACTGGATGCTGTTCTGGGCTGGCCGGCAATGAGTAACTCCTTTGAAGATGTAGTGCATTCACCGGTCATGTTGGTGGTGGGGATTAATCCTACGGAAACCCACCCCGTATTCGGCATACAAATAAGAAGGGCCGCCAAAGAGGGTAACACCCGGTTAATTATGGTAGAACCCCGTAATACCAAGCTGGCCAGGTATGCCCGCCCATGGCTTCCCATTAAACCGGGCACTGATGTAGCCTTAATCTGTGGGATTATCCACCTGTTGATACAGGAAGATTTAATAGATAAAAAATTTATTGACCAATTTACGGAAGGCTTTGAAGAATTAAGTAAATCCGTAGAGCAATATACTCCGGCTCAGGTGGCCCGGATTACCGGACTTAAAAAGGAGCAGATAATTGAAGCGGCTCAAGTTTATGGGAAAGCCGAAACCGCTACCATAATCTATGGCGTGGGAGCCACTCAGCATACCTGGGGCACTGACCTGGTATATGCTCTTGCCAACCTGGCCCTGATAAGCGGCAACCTGGGCAAGCCCGGCGGGGGACTAAATCCGTTGCGGGGTCAGAATAACACCCAAGGTTCCTGTGATATGGGGATGTTGCCCGATTTTTATCCGGGCTATCAGCCGGTAGCGGATCAACAAGCCAGGGCCAGGCTGGAAAAACTCTGGGGAGTGGAGCTGCCCGCCCAGCCGGGGCTTGCCCAAACCCGGATGTTGCCTGCCATTGAGGAAGGTAAGCTCAAGGCGATGTATATAATGGGGGAAAATCCGGTATCATCCAACCCCGATCCGCAACAGGTACAAAAGACCTTGTCTAAACTGGATTTTTTGGTGGTACAGGATATATTTCCCAATGAAATAAGCAATCAGGCCGATGTGGTACTGCCCGGCGCCAGCTTTGCGGAAAAGAACGGTACCTTTACCAATAGCGAAAGGCGAATCCAGCGGGTGCGTAAAGCTGTCGAACCCGTGGGCAACAGCTTGCCGGATTGGAAGATTATCTCTAAGTTGGCTAAGTATATGGGTTATGAAATGGATTATTATGGCCCGGTTCGAATTATGGATGAGATTGCACAGGCAATTCCGATTTACGGTGGAATAAATTACCAGCGCCTGGAGGCGGGTGGAATTCAATGGCCTTGCACCACTACAGATCATGCGGGCAGTCCAATTTTATATGAAAACGGCTTTTCCAAAGGTAAGGCCCGGCTGGTACCCGTTGAATATAAGCCCCCGACAGAACTTAGCAGCCAGGAATATCCTTATATACTACTTACCGGAAAGTGGCTGTTCCATTATCATACCGGTATGCTCACCAAAAGAGAAGAGGCTTTGATGGGGGTGCCTGAGGCGGGGGTAGTAGAAATAAGCCGGCAAGATGCCGACAAAATAGGGGTTTCTGAAGGTGATCCGGTAATATTAAAATCCAGGTACGGACAGATTGAGCTAATGGCCCAGCTAGGCGAAAGTTGTCCGGCAGGTACCCTGTTTGTACCGGTACACTTTCAGCAGGCTTATGCCAATGCCTTACTGACCCCCAACCTGGATGCTGCCAGCCACACCCCGGAACTTAAAATGTGTCCGGTGGATATCATCCCCAAAAAGTAATCCGGCCGCTTAGGGATCGTCACAAAATAAGTGTTACACAAAATTGCGCTGGATTTTACCGGCCCAGAACCCACCTGTCTGAAACTTAAAAACTCGGTTACACCAATACCCTTTTGGGCCTGAAGGCTATTTTGTGCCTTTCGGGAGTATGTGCCCGGACAAAATCCAGGCTGGATTCACCGATTGCCAATAGCTTGCCGGCACAGTTATACAGGCGTACCTTCGCCCCCTGGGCTATCGCTTCGGAGGAGACAGCTAATATTCCGCTTACCAGTACCGGAGACCCAAGCCCCACCCGGTGAGTTGATTCCTCGTCGATAGTTATTGCCGGTAAGTGTGCCAGTATCTGATCCAGGGCATATAGCTTTTCCATCAATCGGTCTTCCGCTATCAGCTTTGGCAATTCAGCCAGCAAAACGGCCTGTTCGATAGTAAACTGCCCGCATCTGGTGCGCACCAGTTTATGTAAATGGGCGCCACAGCCCAGCAGTTCCCCCACGTCGGCACACAAGGTGCGCATATAGGTGCCCTTGGAGCAGCTCACGTCCAGGGTAATCAGCGGTAACTCCATCGATACCAGTTTCAGACTATGAATTACTACCCGCCGCGGCTTACGTTCCACCCATTGACCCTGGCGAGCCAGTTGATAGAGGCGCTTACCATTATGCTTGCAGGCTGAATACATGGGCGGTATCTGCTCTATCTGCCCGATGAAACGCTGAATGATCTGGCGAACAGCCGCCTGGGTAACCCCCCGCCAATCTTTCGTTTCAAGTATTTGACCGCCGGCATCCTGGGTGTCGGTGGTTTCCCCAAGCTTAGCTATCAGATGATATTCCTTATCGGCTTCCAGCAAATATTGTGACATACGGGTAGCTTTACCTATACAAATGGGCAATACGCCTGATGCATCGGGATCCAGCGTGCCGGTATGCCCCACCTTCTTGGCTTTGAGCAACTTGCGAACCCGGTCTACCGCATCATGGGAGGTAATGCCCGGGGGTTTGTTTATATTCAGCGCTCCGTAAATACCATTCTTCATGTGCAACTCCATTTATTGGTAATCTCCGACATGCTCCTGGCAAGTTAAGCGATCATTCGGCCGCTCATAAGACCCGACCTGATCGGGTTAATCATATTTGGCGCCGCTTGCCATTTCATTAAGCATATCCAGCTCTAAAATGATTATTATGTTTCCTTTAACCTGTATAATTCCAGCCTGTTTCAGTTTTCTAAAGGTACGGGACAGGGTCTCGCTGATAGTACCCAACCTTGAAGCTAATTGGGTTTTGCTGGCGTCTAATTGCAGCTCTATTCCCTGTTCAGTCGGTTGTCCGGTTTGCTGCGACTGTTCTATTAAATATCGGGCCAGGCGGGACGAGACATCTTTTAATGATAACTCCTCCACCAATCGATTGAATTTCCTTAATAACTTCGACAAGGTGGCCAGCATGTTCAAACTTAATTGTGGGTTCTGTTTGATTAAGCATAAAAAATCTTCCTTGGGCAGATAAATCAACCGGGTCAGGCTGGTTGTTTCGGCAAAGGCCGGATAACGCCCGCCTGAAAACATGACTGCCTCCGCAAAGGTCTCAGTGGGGTTTACAATATGCAATATCTGCTCTTTGCCTTCGGGAGAGATTTTATACAATTTTACCTGGCCTGAAGCTACAATATAAAAGCCGGTAGCTTCTTTGCCCTCAGCGAAAATAAGTTGCCCCTTAGCATATTGCTTAGCCCCCGCAATGGCTTGTATCTGGGACAACTCAGCCTCGGTGAGGCCGGAAAACAAAAAACAGCTTTTTAGCGCTTGACTTAAATCCATTATAGATTCATACCATTTTTATTTAAGTTACACAAGGTCTTATTAACGCAATATTGTGTTCGGGTATATATTTGGGGTTAATAATGCTTGACACTATTGGGATAATTTTATACCATCTCAAACAGGTGAAAGCTATAAGCTACTTAAAAATAATAAAAAAATCATTTAAATAGTTAGCTGAAAATTTTTAGAAAGAAACCTTTATTCGAGGAGGTCTGGTAAATGGCAGAAGCATTGGGTATGATAGAAACCAGGGGATTTGCCGCTATGGTAGAGGCATCGGATGCTATGGTGAAGGCCGCCAAGGTGGAATTGGTGGGCTATGAAAAGATTGGCGGAGGTCTTGTAACCGCAGTTGTCAGAGGGGATGTGGCGGCAGTCAAGGCGGCAGTGGATGCGGGTTCCCGTGGCGCCGAGCAGGTTGGCGAGGTGGTTTCAGTGCATGTGATTCCCAGACCCCATGTTAATGTGGATCAGGTGTTGCCCCTGGGCCGGCCCAACGCCAGCAAATAGGCCGCATCAAATTAAGGGCGCCTTGATCTTAAACGGAAATTCTAATTTTTCAAGGCGCCCTTATTTCTAAGGAGTAATGTTAGCTATGTTTTTGGGCCGAGTGGTAGGCACCGTGGTATCCAGCCAGAAGGTGAGCAGCCTGACCGGGCTAAAGCTGTTGTCGGTGAAGCAATTGGATGTTTCGGGCCGGGAAAAGGATTCCTATGTGGTGGCGGTGGATACGGTGGACGCCAATGTAGGGGAAATTGTGCTCTATGCTACCGGCAGCGCCGCCCGACAAAGTGATCGCACCAACAACAAACCGGTGGATGCAGCCATCATGGCCATTGTGGATACCTGGGAGCTTGAGGGCCGGGTGATTTATCAGAAGGAGCAGGCTGGTCAACCCGAACAATTCAACCCAATGGGATAGTAGGGAAATATTTCTAAGTGAAATTTAGTGAGTTGGGCAGGTTGTTGGAACGAAGTGGATTTACACTGATAAAAGCGAAAGGCTCAATCTGCTATTATAGTAAAGCGAATTTCGATAAATTAATTCGAGTTGATTATCATGGTTCTAAAGAGATTCCCACCGGAACCTGTCGGGCGATTTTAAAAGCTGCCGGGATAGGCCAAAAGAGGTGAGTAATTTATGCTCGACTTACCATATTCTTTAACCATAGAAGCCACCGAAGACCCTGATTTTTTCGGCTTTTACTCACCGGATTTGAAAGGCTTCAGCGGGGTGGGGCACTCGGTAGAAGATTGTCTTTATAAAGCCAAGTGGGGTATGCAAGAACATATAAGCTTGTTAAAGGAGCAGGGACTTCTTGTTCCTCCTGAAAATCCACTTCCCATAGTGGTTATTCAAAATGAACGGCAGTTGGAGCCGGTTTCATAGAGTGTCTGAAGCAGGAAAATTAAATACTGTGACCCGGTGGTTGAGGAAGTAAGAGCACGGGGGCGGCAGCTGACAGCTCGTCTGGGCAATGTCCAAAGATATTGGAGATGCTCCAAGAGCGGGCTAAAGAGAACCCTGGCCGACAAGTAAACCAAGTGCGGGTGGTAGCCCCTTCCCAGGCCGTAAATGAGTGACGGTAATTGCGCCCTGTTTTCGCAGAAAAGCTTTATGTAGCTAAGACGCTGCACATTAAACAACCATTGTCGGTAGAGGTACCCGGTGGAATTTTCGGAAGAGGAGATAAAATTTATTCAATTCTGTGTCGACATTGATGAACTTTCTTGCAAGGATACTGGCTGTCCGCAGATGCATCAGTGTGATTTTGAAAGAAAGAACTATTACTGCACCAGCATTCCATCAACAATGAGGAATTCAAAGGAGCTTTCTCAGGAGCAGCGATCAATTATAAGCTTCTTTTGTCATGACCCCAGGTGGACAGATGACTGTAAAATCCCCCCTTGGCGCAAGCGCTGCCCAAACTATAGCTTCTGTAACGATGAGTGGGTATGTAAAAAACTCTTAGAGAAGCTGGAACTTCCTATCCCAGAAAACTTGAAACGTCCAGTTCTAAAAGATCAACGAATCCTTGAACATGAAATCAAAAAAATCATTCTTAACAACTTTAGCGAGATAGACTGGAAACTAGATGAATCTGTAACCTACTATGCACACGAGGAGGTTATTCGGACTGGCCGCGTTGACATCCTTCTTAAAGGAGCCAAAACTCTTTATGTAGTGGAGCTAAAGGGCGGGATTGCAACAAGGGAGCATGTGGGTCAGTTGCTCAGTTACGTGGGATGCTACAGAGAAAATCTTCCCACAGGTATTGAGGCGGTAAAGGGTATCCTGCTTGCGAATGATATGGATGCCAACTGTAAAATGGCTATAGATGCTTGTGAGGCCATAGAGTTCCGAAAACTTATTCTCAAGGTGGAGATATCGCTATAACCAATCTCTTTATAACGGGCCGTTGCCCAAATCGTTTTATTTAGCCTATAAATATGATACAATAGAGGGGTGAGAAGTCAAGTTATATCAGCATAAGATAAGGAGATAATACCTATGCTGGGTAAAGAGTCACCACCCCAGGAAAATTTG
>JAJRUS010000075.1 GCA_024277675.1 bacterium
AGACACATTGCCAGCAGTGGTAAGAAAGGCATGGAGAAGCGCTTGTTCGCTTTTTAAAAGGGGCCTTCGACTCCTAAAACGGATCGCACAGCTCGGGAAAAAACTCCCACTACTGCTCCTCAAAAGTGATGGGTGGTGAGACGCCTAAAATTTAGTAAGATTTGCTTAAAAATTTATACAGAGTGGTTACCTAGCAGTTAAGTGATTATGTAGTATCTACAAAGTGACAGCTAGGTTAGTTTTATAGTATTTGCGGGATTACCATCCATCCAACCAACCATTTGCCTGTCTCATCCCTATCCAGACAAACCGCTCTGCAACAAAACCAACAAGATGGGATTGATGCAACACCGGTTTAGCCTAATGCTTTATCAGCAAACCGGGTTCCGTCTCCACTACCCGGCCGGCAATTGGGCTGTGCAGTTTGGCGCCCAGCTCGCCGGTGGGAGTTTCGGCTACCAGTTGACCCACCCTCACTCGCTCACCCTTACTTACCAACGCTTTGGCCGGCGCCCCCACATGTTGATTAAGCGGTAAATTAACCGATTGAGGGGTATAGCGCACACTGTCATAGGGCACTGCAATATTATAAGCCCGCAACCCCAGGCGGCTGATTAGGCGCCCGCTGGGCACAAAGCGTATGTCCCTGAGTGGGTGTGGGGTTGGGACGGCAGCGGGAGAAGCACACTTGGTTTTATCCTTTAAAACCCGCCGATTGGCCTCTAATGGAGAAAGCCCCATCCGGCAGGCATAGGCTTCGCAAAGCCCGCAGCCACTGCACAGCCCGGCATTTATATTCGACAGAGCGGCTTTAGTCGCCGCATAACCGGTTTGCCGCATTGTCTCATGCGGCGACAAATCATGCCCCAGCAGGCTGCGCGGGCAGGTTTGAGTGCAGTCCTTGCACTGGTAACAATATGAAGCGGCCTGGCGCCGGCTGTTTTTGACCCGGAAGCGTTTTTTCAAGATCAATGAATGATTGCGATCAAGCACCAACAACGCACCGGTGGTTTTAGTAACCGGCAGCTTTTCATCATACACCAACTGCCCCATCATCGGGCCGCCTAGAATATACGCCGGATTATCCGTAAGATTGCCGCCGGCCAGGACCAGCAATTCCCCGAGGCTCAAGCCTATCGGGACAGATACAGTTTTAGGCTCAGCCACCTCACCCATAACAGTTACATATCTATGGGTTACCGGTACCTTTTGCATAGCCTTAACTATATTATAGAGCGTAGCCACATTACAGACCACCACTTCGATTTGAGGTGGAATGCCTTGGGGCGGCACTAATTTACCGGTGACCTCATACACCAGCAAATGCTCATCCCCGATTGGGTAGTAATCCTTTAACTCATGAAGACTGATGGGCTTATCTTGCGGCAGGTGTGCTGATAAGGCTTGTATGGCGGCTTTGTTTTTGGCTTTAACAGCGACAATCCCCTCTTTAGCGCCGCTGGCCTGCATGGCCAGAGTCAGGCCCTCGATTATGGCTTGCGGTTCATTCTGCATCAGGTGCCGGTCGCTGTGTGATAAGGGTTCGCATTCGCAACCATTGGCAATTACTACCCCGGCCTTAGCCTGTAGCTTAATATGGGTGGGGAAACCGGCCCCCCCGGCCCCCACTACTCCGGCTTGTTCGACGGCTTTGATAATGTCGGTAGCCATAGATTTAGCGCTTTACATTTACTTTCTGTGGGTGACACTTGCCACAGAAGTAGTTTAGTCCCCCTGCTTAAGGACTGGCTTTCCAGCGCAGATACATGTAATTCTCTTCAAAATGAGGGTCATGGCAGCCTTCACAGGTGATCTCTTTTTCCTGCCCCTTAAAGCCCAGGGCTTCTTTCGGCAGAACAGCATTTTTAGGCTCAATGCCCACCGAATGCAGGGCCTTCAGATTGATATTGTCTTTATGACAACCCATACAGATGGCGTCCCGCTTGCCAAACGGGCGATTGGTATGGGGATTTATGCTTTTCGTATCTGGTGGAACTATCAAGGTATAATCTTCTGCGGCGGCGTTTTTGTGACATATGGAACAATCATCGTGTCCCTTGGCCCAAACAGATGAGGGTAACAGTGTAAGTAATTGCATTATTGAGAAACCAGCCAACAATAAAAAAAATTTCATGATTGTTTATCCTGCATAAATTGCATATGAATATCCACTGCGGGAGCGGAGTGGGTCAGTTGACCTAATGATACATAATCCACTCCCAGTTTAGCTATCTCTATTATATGCTCGCCGGTTATGCCGCCGGAAGCCTCGGTTTTCGCTCGCCCGGCAATCAGCTCCAGCGCCTGGGCCATAGTGTCTATATCCATATTATCCAGCATGATTATTTCAGCGCCAACCGTCAGCGCCTGCTCTACTTGCTCCAGACTTTGAGTCTCTACTTCAATCGACCAGCCGGAGGGAGCGTTTTGCCGGGCCAGTTTTATGGCCGGCCCTATGCCGCCGGCAAAGGCGATATGATTGTCTTTGATTAATATAGCATCAAATAACCCGTAGCGATGGTTTTCCCCCCCACCGCATTTAACCGCATATTTTTCCAACTCCCGCAAACCGGGGGTGGTTTTCCTGGTATCTTTGAGTTTGGTGTTATATGGTTTAAGCAATTCCACGTATGTAGCGGTAAGCGTAGCGATGCCGGAAAGATGCTGCATGAAATTAAGCGCCACACGCTCAGCGGTAAGCAGCGCCTGCGCCTGGCCGGCTACCTCGGCTACTACTTCGCCAACGGCAGCCCGGGTTCCATCGCTACATTTTGTCCACCAGACAATATCTTTATCCAACTGGCGGAATACAGCTTCCGCTATCTCTGTCCCGGCCAGTATCAGTTCCTGCTTGGCGATGATATAAGCCTCAGCCTCCAGTCCGGGAGCTACTACGGCTTGAGTAGTAACATCGCCGGAACCAACATCCTCGGCCAAGGCACACTCTATAATATGCTGATAATTCAATTATACAGAGTCTCCTTTAGAAAACCTATATTTACTTGCTAATTCATTATATCTATTCTCAAGACTATCCACTTTTCCAAAATACTCTCTTGGCAGTTCTTCCTGCCTTGGTTTGAAAAAAGTCGTATTAGTCCTCACCAGATAAAGTGAACTATTTATATGACAGCCTTATAAATTTTTTTACATTGACAGGGTCAACAGCCATTCCACATCTAGGATAAGCTTTCCCGTTGATCTCACAATTTGAGAATTGTGACCTTCTGTGATAGAAGTGTGATCCCAAATTAGAAAATCTTCCATAATCCAACCCGATTCTATTATTGTCTTTTGCTTTTTGTTTGGCTTTTTTGAGTAAATCTTTTAAATATTGTCGCTTGCCAATATTTGTATCAACCTCCTCAAAGCTATCATTTCCATTTGCTTGTTCCTGCATAATATAATTTATCATTACCAGTGCCTCTAAAGATACCCTTAACACAGCCAGGGAATCTGTCGGACATCCATACAAAAGCAATTTAAAGCTATTAATTAATGCAGAGAGGGCTTCATAAAAAAAGAACCAGAATATTTTTAATTTTTTCTGGTCACAAGCTGTTAAATTAAGTTGTTCTGCTAACCTTTGGCTTTCATTAAAACCAAGTTCAATGCAGTCCCTAACAAAATTATATTCTTCTTTACATTCGCTGATGTGTCTTTCCAAGCACCCCTGCTGTAAATCAAATATTTTTTTAAGAGCCACTTTTTCACTATCCATAATCCTACCTACGAAACCACCATCCCCTTAGCCACTGCTTCAGCCACCACACTGGAAATTTCCTTCATTCTTTCAAATTCCTCCGGCGTATAGCAGAAGGCATCAATGTGTTCACGAAAATTTACTTTTTTCAAAAAATAGCCCATTCTCCCCAAAAACCTCCAGCCCTTAAAAAAATCAGCCACCACTACCAGGTCTATATCGCTGTCTTTGGTAGGCTGGCCATAAATTCGGGAGCCAAATAAAATAAGCCGGACAGGCGCAAACTCCTGTTTAATTACGCTAAGTTTTTGGGCCAAAAAATCCTGTACTACTTTATCTTTTATCATCTTTACCCTCGACTAAGCCTTCCTTAACCCAGTTGATAATTTCCCCGGCTACCTTTAATTTATGCTCTGCATCCTCTAAGGTATATTCCTCTGCGGGTATAGCCCAAGCCACATCAGGGTATCTGGTCAGCATATAATCCTCACTCAGTTCAAATAATAATTCTCTTATGTGTGAGGGGGTGTTTAACTCCTGCCCCAATTTATCTAAATAATGAGTTCGGGGAGGATTTTTTCGCTTTTCTTTAATGTAGCGGGCTTTTAAATACTTTTCTGCCGCTTGCTGACAAAGAAAAGCACAGACGCTGAATCCGCCGACTTCTATTACCTTAGCCGCCATATCTAAATCATGTTCGGCCTGCCTTATCCACAATTGGATGGTCTCGGCGTTCATTGTAGCTTTCCTATATCCTGAACATCTTTCGTAACTAAATTCGTTTTAACTGCCTGATGCTATTTAAATTAGTTTCCAGTTGTCCTAGCCTATTTGTAAGCTCAGCCTGTTTATTTTTCTGCTTGGTTACCACATCTGGTGGGGCTTTTTGCAAAAATCCTGTATTAGACAGTTTCTTTTCAACAGGAGTCAATTCCTGTTTTAACTTATCAATCCGTTGACTTAATCTGTTTTCTTCTTCGGTTAAGTCGATACCTGTCAGGTCTACACAAACCACAACATCACCACGAATCCCAATTGCGATATTTGTCGGCTTCTCCATATCTGGTCTAATTGTCAAGCCACTGGTTTTGCCAAGATTTTCAATGTAAGTTGAATTAGCGCTTAACATATTATATGTTTCTGAAACTGATGTCAGTAAATGGACGTTAACCTTCTTAGCCGGCGATATATTCAACATGGTGCGAATATTGCGGATTTCTTCAATTATGGCTATAATTTTACCCATTTTTTCTGAATCTACAACAGACTCTGCATCAGATATTCCCATTGCCACCGGCCACTTCGCCAGCATAATACTTTCACCGGGGTGCAGTTGCTGCCATATCTCCTCGGTAACAAATGGGATAATCGGATGCAGCAGCTTCAATGAACCTTCCAGCACCCTTAGCATTATATTCTGGGCGGTAAGCTTGGCCTGTTTGTCATCGGTTTGATACAGTCTGGGCTTAATCAACTCCAGATACCAATCGCAAAACTGGTGCCAGAAGAAGTGATAAATTTCGTTAGCCGCCGCACTGAACTCATACTCATTCAGCTTGTTGCTAACTTTCCCAATAACTGCCGCCAGCTTATCCAGCATCCATTGATCGGCTATTTCAGGCTTTAATTCAGTCAACGCTTTTAGTTCATAGCCCTCCAGGTTCATAAGGCAAAAGCGGGAGGCGTTCCAGATTTTATTGATAAAATTGCGATAGCCCTCAATCCGCTTCTCCGACAGGCATATATCGCGTCCCTGGGCGGCCAGTGCGGTGAGCGTAAAGCGGAAGGCATCGGTACCGTAGCTTTCCATGGTGGTAAGCGGGTCAATTACATTGCCCTTGGATTTACTCATTTTCTTGCCCTCGGCATCCCTTACCAGGGCATGAATATAGACTTCACAGAAGGGCACCTCTCCCATAAATTTAAGCCCCATCATAATCATGCGGGCTACCCAGAAAAACAGAATATCAAAACCGGTTACCAATACTGAGGTGGGATAGAATGTTTTTAACTCTGCGGTTTCTTCCGGCCAGCCCAGGGTGGAGAAGGGCCACAATGCCGAAGAAAACCAGGTATCCAGCACATCGGTCTCCGGGGTAAATTCTTTGCGCTTACACTTAGGACACGCAGTGGGTTGTTCTACGCTTACCATTATCTCATCGCATCCCCGGCAGTACCACACCGGAATCCGGTGCCCCCACCAGATTTGCCGTGAGATACACCAATCACGGATATTGTTCATCCACTCATAATAGGTGTTCTCCCATTGCCGGGGAATCAGCTTCACCCGTTCCTGTTTTACCGCCTCAATAGCCGGCTTTGCCAACTGTTTCATTTTAAGAAACCACTGCCTGGATATGGTTGGCTCAATCACCGCCTTACAGCGGTAGCAATGCCCGACCGCATGCCGGTGTGGCTCTATTTTTTCTATATAGCCGTCAGCCTCCAAATCCGCTAATATTTCCCGCCGACATTTAAGCCGATCCAGACCGGCGTATTTACCGGTCGGCGCACTCATGGTGGCATCGGGATTCATTACTATAACCTGGGGCAGATCGTGCCGCAGGCCTACCTCAAAATCATTCGGGTCATGAGCCGGGGTTATTTTAACGCTGCCGGTGCCAAACTCAGGGTCTACAAAATTATCGGCGATAACGGGTATGTGCCGGTTGACAATGGGCAGTATTACCTGCTTACCCACCAGGTGAGTAAAGCGTTTATCCTCAGGGTGTACCGCTACCGCAGTATCCCCCAGCATGGTTTCCGGCCGGGTAGTGGCCACTACCATATAGCTTTGCCCGTCCGCCAGCGGATATTTCAAATAGTACAGCCGGCCCTCCTGCTCATGATATTCCACTTCCAGGTCCGAAAGTGCAGTATGGCAGCGGGGACACCAGTTGATAATATAATTGCCGCGATAGATCAAGCCCTCATTATACAGCTTGATAAATACCTGCTGCACCGCCCGGGAGAGGCCCTCATCCATGGTAAAGCGCTCACGGCTCCAGTCGCAGGAAACCCCCAGTTTTTTCAACTGCTTGGTTATGGTATTGCCCGATTCCCTTTTCCACTTCCATACCCGGCGGATAAACTCATCCCGACCCAGATCATTGCGGGATAGATTCTCCCCGGCTAACTGCCTTTCCACTACATTCTGGGTAGCAATCCCCGCATGATCGGTGCCGAATACCCACAGGGTTTTATACCCCTGCATACGTTTCATACGCACCAGAATATCCTGCAGGGTGTTGTTTAAGGCATGACCGATATGCAGCGAACCGGTTACATTAGGCGGTGGGATAACCACACAGAAAGGAGCAGTGGCAGCAGACAGTTCCGGGGCAAAAAGCCCCTTCTCGAACCAGAACCGGTACCATTTCTCCTCCGTGGCCTGGGGATCATAAACAGTGGGTAAAATAGGCTTCATACTTTAAATACTTCTACTCTCCGGCTATTTTCCGCTTAATTCGCTCTATCTCTTTAGAGACTAATTCCTCGGCTATCTTGGGCACCACATCTCGAGCTACAGCTTCAATGGTTTCAGTAAAATCATGATTGGCAATAATCTGAGTAATCTTCTCTTCGGCAATACCATGAAACCACTGCTCTATCGCCCCGCCGGCTGATGCGGCGGCGCCCGCCTCGCTCTGCATCCGGGAGAAAACAGCTTTCGTTTCCGGCTCTGCCGGAACGGCTTCAGGTTCCTGGTCAACCATTACCTCAGATGCGTCATCATATTTTTTATCGGCTTTCATTTCTGCCTCCTCCTTTTGTTCCATAGTGGAAGTTTCGTCTGTTTTAACCGACTCTTCCATCTGCTCCACCACGGGAGTCTCATCTATTTCAGCCAACAACTTTTCCAGTTCACTGGTATATAAGTCATTATCTGGCTGAGTTGGCTGCTGCTTTGTCGGTGGAGCCTGTGGTAAGGGTTCCTCCGCCCGGTTTAAGTTTTTTAATTCCTCGTCTAAATTTTCCAGTTTAAATTCATCAATACTTATTTCATGTGATTTATCAGTAGTGGTTGTATCTATAAAATCCGCTATCTTTAACTTCAGCTCTTCGGCATCCAACGGATAATAAACAATTCCAGCTAATCCCCACTGGGCTATTTGGTCATCAGGAACCGGATCAGCTTTATCGGTCAATACTAATAAGGGCACATCAGTTAACCGGGTATCTTCTTTTATCTGATCGCCCAGGTTGCTGTCCCTGAATAGTTTTAAGTCGGCCAGGATTATATCCGGCAATACATCCTCTCCCAGACTTAAGACAGGCGTGCTGCCATTGTCATACATCACCTCTACAACATCGCCAAAACCCTCCCAGAGTATCTGTTGAACAGAGGAATCCGTCCCCAAAGCCCAAATACACCTTCGCTCTCTGACGTTACCCTTGAAGTGTGTTTTCAACTTCTGCCACCATTGGTCACTCATGAATGTATCCCCCCAAATAGTCGGTAAAGCTTTTCCCTCTGAATTGGAAGCCTAGCACAAAAATTTAAAAAAAACAAGTGGCCTTAAAACCAGAATTATTGTAATAGATAACCCGAGTTCAACATAAAATTATAGGGCCACAGGCAGCATCTCCAGATGTTGAGCAGAGATACAACACGCATGGGGTCCAACACGCATGGGCTTGCCACCCATCACTATTTCGTGTAATATACCATCTTGTTGTTATGTTAAGTTTAACCATATTTAACAAGGTGGGTCAAGTTGAGCACGATCAGATATTTGGGTATGGAGGTAGAACGTAGTCTGGCAGAGGG
>JAJRUS010000076.1 GCA_024277675.1 bacterium
GAGATGGTGATGCCGGGGGATAATGTAAGCTTGGAAGCCGAGTTGATCACCCCGATAGCCATGGAGAAGGAGTTGCGGTTTGCCATACGAGAGGGCGGCCATACGGTAGGGGCCGGTGTTATTAGCGAAGTTATTGAGTAACCCGGATAATTGGCAGACTACCGCCTGTTTCCTATGGTCGTTGACTCTGGGTTTGTATAGGAAATCTAATATAATCAATGTAAGTTTCTGTTACCGTCCGTAGGGTCGTGGGGCCCGATGGCGGCAGAAGGCGGTGTCGGCATTAAAGTTACCGCATAATTAGTCCAGGCTATGCCTGGTGAGGTTAGAGATAAATGAGAAACATAATTACTCTTGCTTGCACTGAATGTAAGCAGCGCAATTACAGTACTACTAAAAATAAGCGTATGCATCCCAATCGGTTGGAGTTCAAAAAATACTGCCGCTTTTGTCGAATCCATACTGTCCATCGGGAGACGAAGTAAGTTGTGGCATAACAAGAGGGGAAGAAAGCAAGTGATGTACTCCCGCTTCTCCCAATCTTTAGGGACAAAAACAGTAGGCCAGTAGCTCCAATGGCTAGAGCACCGGACTCCAAATCCGGGTGTTGGGGGTTCGAGTCCCTCCTGGCCTGCCAGTTCTAATCTGATTAGCAGAAAAGGCGGACTAGTGTTTAAGAAATTTGCTCAATTTTTCAAGGAAGTACGTACCGAATTAAAACGGGTTAGTTGGCCTACACGTAAACAGGTTATTGATTCTACCGGTGTAGTATTGGTTACGGTTATGGCGGTGGCCACTTTCTTATGGATTATTGATATGGGCTTACAGGGGCTGATTAGCAGGATCATAAAGTAGTAAGACAAGGAGAGTATTTTTAGCATATGGCCAAACAGTGGTATATTATCCATACTTATTCCGGATATGAGGAGAAGGTAAAGCTTAATCTGGAACAAAGAGTTGCTTCCCTCGGCATGCAGGAGGTGATTTCTCAAATTATTATCCCTGCCGGAAATGTGGTGGAGTTTAGAAAAGGCAAACGGCAGATAAGCAGCCGAAAATTTTATCCGGGTTATTTGTTAATCCAGATGGAATTAAACGATGAGACTTGGCATGTGGTCAAGAGTACCGCTAAGGTGACCGGCTTTGTGGGTACCGGACTGACCCCCACCTCGCTTAGTGAAGAAGAGGTGCAAAATGTTCTAAATGAGATAAAAGAGGGGGAGGACAAGCCCAAGCCTAAGGTATTGTTTGAAAGTGGCGAGATGGTGAAAATTATGGAAGGGCCGTTTAGCGGCTTTACCGGCGTTGTGGATGAGGTGAATCCTGAGCGCGGTAAATTGCGGGTGATGGTAAGTATTTTCGGTCGCTCTACCCCGGTTGAATTGGACTTTCTACAGGTGGGCAAGGCATAAGGGAATTTCATATAAGGAAAGCAGAAAGAATGAAGAAATGACAAAGTTCAAAATCCAGATGTCAAATGAATGTCAAAATCCAAATATCAAAATTCAGACATTTGTCATTTGAGCTTTTTTTGAACTTTTATATCTGACATTATTTTTCCTGGTTTCCTTATACTCTTTTTGGCTTTTGTGATGCATAGTTAGCGAGAAAAGGAAAGAATATGGCTAAACAAGTAAAAGCGCTTATAAAGCTTCAGGTGCCGGCGGGACAGGCCAATCCTTCGCCCCCGGTGGGCCCGGCCCTGGGTCAGCACGGCTTGAATATTATGGAGTTTTGTAAAATCTTCAATGATAGAACCAAGGGCCAGGAAGGTATGATTATTCCGGTGGTAATTACCGCTTATGTGGATAGAACCTTCACCTTTATTACCAAAACCCCGCCGGCGGCTACCCTGCTTAAAAAGGCTGCCGGGATAGTCAAGGGCTCCGGCGTTCCTAACCGGGAGAAGATTGGAAAGGTCAGTCAAGAGCAGGTGCTGGAGATTGCCAAAACTAAGCAACCGGATTTAAATGCGGTTGATTTGGCAGGGGCGGCGAGAATTATTGCGGGTACCGCCAGAAGCATGGGGATTGAGATTATAAATTAAAGGTAACCTTAAATATTGAGTTGCTTATAATAAGACCTGAGTTGTTCGGGTGAGAAGGGGACTGGATGGGACGCAGCAAAAAATATACTGAAGCCAAAGAGAAGCTGGTTGGCGAGGCGGATGGCTATAGTCTTAGGGCTGCCCTGGAGGCGGTTAAGGAAGCCGGCTTTGCTAAATTTGATGAAACAGTGGAGGTTGCGGTCAGGTTAGGGGTAGATCCCCGGCATGCAGACGAGATGGTGCGCGGCACGGTGGTGTTGCCTCATGGCCGTGGTCGTCAGGTTAAAGTGCTGGTGTTTGCCAAGGGGGATAAGGAGAAAGAGGCTCAAACCGCCGGCGCCGATTTTGTGGGCAGCGATGAGTTGATGGAAAAGGTAAAGGGCGGCTGGTTTGGTTTTGATGTAGCCATAGCCACCCCGGACATAATGGCCAGTGTCGGTAAATTGGGGCGCATATTAGGCCCGCGAGGTTTGATGCCTAATCCCAAAACAGATACAGTTACCTTTGATTTAGCTCGGGCAATCAAAGAGTTTAAAGCCGGCAAAATCGAGTTCAGGGTAGATAAAGCCGGTATTTTGCATGCCCCCATAGGCAAGGTTTCATTTACTGTCGAACAACTATTGGAGAATGCACTGGCCTTTTTAGAAACCGTGGTTAGATTAAAGCCGGCGGTTAGTAAAGGACAGTATGTTAAGGGGGTAGTCCTTTCATCTACTATGGGGCCTGGGGTAAAAGCCAGTTTGCAGGAACTTCGTAAGGTTTTAAGAATATGAGGGAGATAAATTGAACAGGGAACAGAAACAGCAGCAGGTAGCCCAGTGGCAGGAACGGCTTCAAGTTGTCAAATCGGCGGTGTTAACCGATTTCCGCGGACTGAATGTGGCCCAGATGACCGAACTTAGAAATAAGCTCAGGGCGGAAGATGTGGGGTATGAGGTAGCCAAAAATACCCTGTTGCGTAAGGCGGTTGCTAATATCGGACAGGAATGTCTGTATGAATATCTAACCGGCCCTACCGGGATTGCTTATAGCCATAAGGATTCTGTTCTGCCGGCTAAGATACTGAAAGCTTTTATTAAAGAGAATGCCGATCTTAAACTAAAAGCTGGTATTGTAGAGGGGAAGGTTATTGATGTCCAGCAGGTTAAGCAGCTGGCTGATCTGCCCGCCAGAGAGGTTCTCATTGCTCAGTTGCTGGGAACTATGCAGGCTTCGTCAATAAAACTAATAGGCGTATTGCAAGCTAACCTGCGCCAATTGGTGGTAGTGTTGGAGGCTATAAAACAAAAAAAGTCCGCTTAACCTGGGAAGGTCGGGCCTTGTTGCCGGCAATGCCGCAGCTAACCTGAGGCATTAAACTTGTCAGCTTCCGGTAGGGGATTTGTGGACAAACAATAGCTTAATGGATATGGGCCGGCAGTAGCCTGATGGACGTGGTTTTTAAGTTCTTTTCAATGGGGGAATATAGTAAAGCTTGTATAAACTCATGGATAGGTCAAGTTAAATAAATAAAAGGAGGAAGGGATGGCAGCGGTAACCAGAGATGATGTAATCAAATTTATTGAGCAGATGAGTGTGTTGGAGTTGTCCGAATTGGTTAAAGATTTGGAGGATAAGTTCGGAGTGAGTGCGGCTTCTTTTGCCGCTCCGGTGATGGCTCCCCAGGCCGGTGGAGCGGCTGAGGCGGCTGAAGAGAAACAGACCGAATTTACGGTTAATCTGGTCGGTATTGGGGATAAGAAGATTCAAGTGATTAAAGTGGTGAGAGTCATAACCGGTCTGGGGCTTAAAGAGGCTAAGGATCTGGTGGATAACGCCCCCAAACCGGTTAAGGAAAATGTGCCTGAAGAAGAAGCCAAGGAGATTAAGGCCAAGCTGGAGGAAGCTGGCGCTACTGCGGAAATAAAGTAATAAATAATGGGTTAGCTGGTGATGTTTATAATGTGCTGTCAGTGATTGGCTGATGGTTTAGGGCTATAAATAAGAGGTAATTATATGTCAACTAATGGGGCAGGTCCAAGAAAGAGAAAGAATTTTGGCCGTATTCCTCATGTTATGGATATTCCCAGCCTGATAGAGGTGCAGAAGGGGTCATATGAGCGCTTTCTTCAGGCAACTGTGCCTCCCGACGAGAGGGAAGATGTTGGGTTGCAAGCTGTGTTCAACAGCGTATTTCCCATCTATGACTTAAAGAAGACGTCCTCTTTGAAATTCGTATCTTATTCCTTTGCTAATCCCAAGTACGAGGTAGTGGAGTGCCGTCAGCGAGGGGTGACTTATGCTGCTCCATTGAAGGTAAGGGTTCAGTTAGAGGTATGTGAACGGGACAAAGAGGCTGATACCAAAATAGTGCTGGAGGTAAAGGAGCAGGAGGTCTACTTAGGTGAAATACCCTTGATGACTGAACAGGGAACCTTTGTCATCAATGGTACTGAACGCACGGTGGTGAGTCAGATGCATCGCTCACCGGGAATATTTTTCAGCCAGGAGAAGAGTCGCGACCACTCCAGTCTAAATCCTGCCTTCTCGGCCCGCTTAATCCCTTATCGGGGTTCCTGGGTGGAATTTGAGCTGGGATCCGACCGGCTGGTGAAGGTAAAAATTGATCGGCGTCGGGCGCTGCTGGGTACTACTTTGCTTAGGGCATTGGGTTGCGGAACCGATGAGCAAATACTGTCGCTGTTCTATGCCAAAGAAGAGGTAAGCTTGAAACCCTCGGGCGAGGTTTTGGTAAAGTTGGATGCTGAGGTTCATGCCGGCTTGCGGGTACCGGCAGACATAGTGGATGCTGAAGGAAATATGTTGCTGAAGGCGCACAATAAATTCAACAAGACGTTGATAAAAAAGATGCAGGAACAGGGCATTACCCATTTTTCGATTAATTTCTCCCAGCTTACGGGCCGCATTAGCGCCCAGGATGTGGTGGATGAAAAATCAGGTGAGATTGTACTGGAGTGTAATCAGGAAATCGATGAACCTACGCTGGCTAAATTAGCCGAATTAGGGGCAACCACTTTTAACTTACTGGCCCAAAAGAGTAAAGTGGGGCTGGGTATAAGGGATGCGCTGGCCCGTGATCCGGTGAAGACGCGGGAAGCGGCGCTGATAGAAATATATAAACGTATGCGGCCGGGCGATCCGCCTAATGTAGAAAACTCCCGTTATTTGTTCAGCGAAATGTTCTTCAACCCCAGAATTTATGATCTGTCGCCGGTAGGCAGGTTGAAGATCAATAAGAAGCTGGGGTTAAATAGTTCTTTAGAGAACCGTACCTTAAGCAGTGAAGATTTCATTGAAATAATTAACTATTTATATAAGCTACCCAATGGCGAGGGTGAAGTTGATGACATCGACCATTTGGGTAACCGCCGGGTGAGATCGGTAGGCGAATTGCTGGAAAACCAGTTCAGAGTGGGATTGGTGCGTATGGAGCGGGCTATAAGGGAGCGCATGAGTATCTGTGACTTAGATAGCATTATGCCCCATGATCTGGTGAATTCCAAACCGGTTAGTGCGGTAATTAAAGAATTTTTTGGTTCAAGCCAGTTGTCGCAATTTATGGATCAAACCAATCCGTTGGCGGAGTTAACCCATAAGCGGCGCTTGAGTGCGTTGG
Source organism: bacterium (assembly GCA_024277675.1). Taxonomy (GTDB): domain Bacteria; phylum SZUA-182; class SZUA-182; order SZUA-191; family JAJRXT01; genus JAJRUS01. Next base: position 5,664 of record JAJRUS010000076.1, read on the forward strand.
GGCCAGGCGGATTGAGCCGTGAGCGAGCCGGATTTGAGGCGCGGGATGTGCATCCCACCCACTACGGCCGTATCTGTCCGATTGAAACCCCGGAAGGCCCTAATATCGGGCTGATAACTTCCTTAAGTACCTATGCCAGGGTTAACAATTTTGGGTTTATTGAAACCCCGTATCGCAAAGTGGTTGATGGGAAGGTTACCAGCAAGATTGAGTATTTAATTGCGATTGATGAAGAAAACTATACTGTTGCGCAAGCTAATGCTCCTATTGATGAGCAGGGGAATTTTAAAATTCAGCGGGTGTCTGCCCGTAGGCACGGTGAGTTTGTAATAGTTCCACCTGAGCAGGTGGATTATATGGATGTTTCTCCCAAGCAATTAGTTAGTGTATCCACGGCCTTGATTCCTTTCCTGGAAAACGATGATGCCAACCGGGCTTTGATGGGTTCCAATATGCAGCGCCAGGCGGTGCCCTTGCTGAATCCCGATGCGCCGGTAATCGGCACCGGTATGGAGGGTGTAGTGGCCAGGGATTCCGGCGGAGTTGTACTGGCTAAGTCTGCAGGAGTAGTGGAGAGTGTTACCGCTAATCGTATTATTATCAGGGCTGATAAATCTAAAGAAGTTGACCAGGAGGTTGGCGATAGCGTAATAGATATATATAACCTGGTTAAATTCCAGCGCTCCAATCAAAATACCTGTATAAACCAAAAGCCGATTGTCAAATGTGGACAGAGAATAAAGGCGGGACAGGTGATTGCTGATGGTCAGGCTACCAGTCAAGGGGAGCTTGCGCTGGGACAGAATGTGCTGGTGGCTTTTATGCCCTGGAGAGGATACAATTTTGAGGATGCTATAATTGTCAGCGAAAAGTTAGTCAAAGACGATCGTTATACTTCTATTCATATAGAAGAGTTTAGTATTGAAGCTCGCGATACAAAACTGGGCCGGGAGGAGATTACCCGTGATATTCCTAATGTAGGTGAAGAGAACTTAAGGAATCTGGATGAGAGTGGGATTATTCGAATAGGGGCGGAAGTTAAACCGGGGGATGTTCTGGTGGGTAAAGTTACTCCCAAGGGAGAAACACAGCTTACTCCTGAAGAGAAGTTATTGCGGGCTATCTTCGGGGAAAAGGCCGGTGATGTGAAAGATACCTCTCTTATTGTGCGGCCGGGAATAGAAGGAGTGGTGGTAGATGCTAAGGTGTTTTCCCGCAATGGGGTAGATAAAGACAAACGTACCCAGAGCATCGAGGAAGGTGAACAGATTAAGTTAAATAAGGATTTGCAGGATGAGGTCAGGGTGATTAAGAAGGAGGGCTGTAGTAAGGTTAAAGCCTTGCTTAAAGGACAATCGCTGGCGGAAAAAATAGTGGATTCGGCATCCAATAAAAGTTTGGCGGCAAAAGGGCAAAAACTAGATGCTGAGTTGCTGGCTGAATTAGAGCCGTATTTGCTTAAAAGTGGAAAGATAAAGGTTAAAGGCAATAATATTCAGTCACAGTTGGATGATATCATTGCGGATGTTGAGACTCAGATTGATCTGTTGGAGACCATTTACAGCGATAGAATTAACAAGTTAAGCGTAGGCGGAGAACTCGCTCCGGGAGTAATTAAGCTGGTCAAGGTTTATGTTGCTATAAAGCGCAAGCTTTCGGTGGGTGATAAGATGGCCGGACGTCACGGCAACAAAGGCGTAATTGCCAAGATAGTGCCCGAAGAGGACATGCCTTATCTGCCAGATGGGACTCCGGTTGAAATTATATTGAATCCGTTGGGGGTTCCCTCGCGCATGAATGTGGGGCAAATCTTAGAAACCCATTTGGGTTGGGCGGCTAAGGCGCTCGGACTCTATATGGCGGTGCCGGTGTTTGAAGGGCCGTCGGAAGAACTGATACGCGAGTCCCTGGCGGAGGCCGGGCTGCCTGTTTCCGGCAAGACCGTGCTGCGTGATGGACGTACGAGTGAGCCTTTGCGGCAGCAAGTCACCGTCGGCTATATTTATATGATGAAGCTGGCGCATTTGGTTGATGATAAAATTCATGCCCGTTCTATTGGCCCTTATTCCTTGATTACCCAGCAACCCTTGGGAGGTAAGGCCCAATTCGGCGGTCAGCGTTTTGGTGAGATGGAGGTTTGGGCATTAGAGGCTTATGGTGCAGCGTATAGTCTTCAAGAAATGCTTACTATCAAATCAGACGACGTGCAAGGTCGCACCAAGGCGTATGAAGCGATTGTAAAAGGAGAATCTATCAGCGGGGCTAATGTTCCCGAGTCGTTTAATGTTTTGGTAAAGGAATTACAGAGTTTGTGTCTGGATGTAGATTTGTTGGAACAGGGAGAACTAAAGCCTTAAATAAGGCTTAAAGGTATCCCTGAACTATTAGACCTGATATTACCCTAAAAACACAGGGGGAGGTCCATTGGAACGGTTAAAGTTTATAGAAAAACCCAAAGAAAGTGCCAGATTTGAAGCTATTCGCATAGGGCTGGCATCACCGGAGAAGATCAGACAGTGGTCTTTTGGCGAGGTGAAGAAACCGGAAACCATCAACTACCGTACGTTTAAGCCCGAAAAGGATGGGCTGTTTTGTGCCAAAATATTTGGCCCTACCAAAGATTGGGAATGTAACTGCGGTAAGTATAAAAGGATGAAACACCGTGGAGTTGTCTGCGATAAATGCGGAGTGGAGGTTATCCAGTCCAAAGTGCGCCGGGAACGTATGGCCCATATAGAATTGGCGTCGCCGGTATCTCACGTTTGGTTTTTTAAGGGCCTGCCCAGTCGGATAGGCAATCTGCTCGATATGACCTTAAGGGAACTGGAGCGAATATTATACTTTGAATCATATGTTGTAATCAGCGCCGGTGATACGCCGCTTAAAGAAAAAGAGTTGTTGACTGAGGAACAGTATCGTAAAGCCAAGGAAGAATATGGCCCGGATGCCTTTGTATCTGGTATTGGGGCCGAGGCTATCCGGGGGTTGTTGCGGGTGGTGGACGTGGAGGAGTTGGCGACCAGGCTGCGGCAGGAGATGAAAGAGGTTACCTCGGTTCAAGGCAAAAAGCGCATTACCAAACGGCTTAAAGTGGCTGAGGCTTTCTTGAATTCAGGGAATAAGCCTGAATGGATGATTCTGGAAGTAATTCCGGTTATTCCACCGGAATTACGGCCTTTGGTGCCGTTAGATGGGGGTAGATTTGCCACCTCGGATTTAAATGATCTTTATCGGCGGGTGATAAATAGAAACAACCGTCTGAAGAGACTTCAAGAAGTAAAGGCTCCAGAGGTGATTATCCGCAATGAAAAACGCATGTTGCAGGAATCGGTGGATGCCTTGTTTGATAACGGTCGTCGGGGACGGATCCTCAGGGGACCCAATAATCGACCGCTTAAGTCCTTAAGTGACATGCTTAAGGGAAAGCAAGGACGTTTTCGTCAAAACCTGCTGGGTAAACGAGTGGATTACTCGGGACGGTCAGTGGTTGTGGTTGGGCCGGAGATGAAGCTGAATCAGTGTGGTTTGCCCAAGAAAATGGCGCTGGAGTTGTTTAAACCATTTATTTTTAATAAATTAGAAGAGCAGGGGTATGCGACCACTATCAAGAGCGCCAAGAAAATGGTGGAAAAACAGAAACCTGAGGTATGGGGCATTCTGGAGGAAGTGGTTAATGAACATGTAGTGTTGCTTAATCGGGCGCCAACCTTACACCGCTTGGGTATCCAGGCTTTTGATCCAGTGCTGGTAGAGGGAAACGCCATCAAGATACATCCATTGGTATGTGCGGCTTTCAATGCTGATTTTGATGGAGATCAAATGGCGGTTCATGTACCCTTATCCACCGAAGCTCAGACCGAGGCCCGCATGTTGATGCTGGCTACTAACAATATACTCTCGCCGGCCAGCGGCGATCCGGTAACTGTGCCTTCCCAGGATATTGTGTTGGGTTGCTATTATCTGACTAAGGCGCAAAAAGGGGTAAAGGGCGAGGGTATGGTATTTGCCGACCCCGATGAGGCGTGCTTTGCTTACGATGAAAGAGTAATTGATTTACAAGCTAAAATCAGGTTGCGGATTAATGGCGGCGTAATAGAGACTACGGTGGGCCGCGTATTGTTTAATGAATGTTTACCGAAGGAACTGCCATTCCAGAATACGGTGATGCGTAAGAAAGAGCTGAGCGAGCTGATAGCTAACTGCTATCGTAAAATAGGTAGAGAAGCCACTATAAAATTGCTGGATAGCGTAAAGGATATTGGTTTTGAATATGCCACGCTTGGCGGGATTTCTATTTCTATAGACGATATGCGCATTCCCTCACGCAAGCAAGAGTTGATTGACCAGGCTGAAAAAGAGGTTGTCGCCATTGAGCAGCAATATCTGGATGGAATTATTACTGATGGTGAACGTTATAACAAGGTGGTGGATATCTGGTCGCATGTTACCGAACAAGTGGCCGAGGAAATGTTTGCCGAGCTTAAGGGTGCGGATAATGATGATAAACAATCAGGGGAGTTTAATCCCATATTTATGATGGCTGATTCCGGCTCCCGGGGCTCTAAGCAGCAAATTCGGCAGTTGGCCGGTATGCGGGGGTTGATGGCTAAACCTTCAGGTGAAATTATCGAAACGCCGATTAAGGCTAATTTCCGGGAAGGGCTGAATGTGTTACAGTATTTTATCTCCACTCATGGCGCTCGCAAGGGATTAGCCGATACTGCTTTAAAAACTGCGGATTCGGGGTATCTTACCCGACGATTGGTGGATGTGGCTCAGGATGTGATTATCACCATGTTCGATTGCAGTACGCTGGACGGTATTCTGGTGACCCCAATTGTGGAGGGCGGCAAGATCATCGCTCCCCTGAAGGGACGTATTCTGGGCCGGGTGACTCAGGATGATATCATGGATCCGCTCACCGGCGAATTGTTGCTGGCTGCCAATACCGAAATTAATGAAGACCTGGCCGAATTACTGGAAAATGCCGGTGTCAAAGAGGTAAGGATCCGATCGGTTTTAACCTGTATCGCCAAACGGGGCTTATGCGCTTTATGTTATGGCCGTAATTTAGCTACCGGCAGGTTGGTGGATTTGGGTGAGGCGGTAGGGGTGTTGGCTGCCCAATCCATTGGCGAGCCGGGGACCCAGCTTACTATGCGTACCTTCCATATCGGCGGTACCGCCAGCCGGATTGTTGAGCAGACTACATTGGAGGCCGAGAATCCGGGAGTAATAAAATATTATGATTTAAAGACGGTTCGCAACAAGCAGGGCTATCTGGTGGTCATGAACCGTAATGGCGGGATCGGTATTCTGGATGAAGACGGCCGTGAGAAAGAACGCTATTCGGTAGTATATGGGGCTAAGCTAAGGGTGATAGATGGTCAGCGGGTAAGTGTCGGCGAGGTGTTAGTGGAATGGGATCCATATACCAGCGCCATATTGACCTCGGTTTCCGGTAAGGTGGTATATCGGGACATAACCGAAGGGGTGACTATGCGGGAGGAGTTGGACGAGGTTACCGGTATGTCTCAGAAGGTTATTCTGGAGCACCAGGACGAGAAGTTGCAACCCCGGGTATCCATAAAAGATGAGCAAAATAAAACCAGCGCCAAATATCTTTTGCCGGCTGGAGCTCATATGATAGTAAAGGATGGCGATGTGGTTTCCGCCAGCGATATTATTGCCAAGATGCCTCGTGAAACCACTAAAACCAAGGATATTACAGGTGGTTTGCCGCGGGTGGCGGAACTGTTTGAAGCCCGCAAACCCAAAGAACAGGCTACCGTTTCTGAAATTGACGGGATGGTGAAATTCGGTGGTTTTGCCAAGGGGATGAGAAAGATAATTGTGGTCAATGAAGAAGGGGTGGAAAAAGAATATTTGATTCCCCGCGGAAAGCATGTCAATGTTCATGAAGGAGACATGATAAAGGCCGGCGAGCCGTTGATGGATGGGCCTTCTAATCCCCATGATATCTTAGCTATACTGGGAGATAAAGAGTTACAAAAATACCTGGTGAATGAAGTGCAGGAGGTGTATAGGCTTCAGGGGGTAACCATAAACGATAAGCATATTGAGGTAATTGTGCGGCAGATGTTGCGGCGCATTAAAGTGGAAAGTCCGGGGGATACCAGCTTCTTGATGGGGGAACAGGTGGATAAGTTCAGATTTCAGGAAGAAAATGTAAAGGTAGCCGCCCAGGGAGGCGAGCCGGCAACCGGGAATCCATTGCTGCTGGGAATTACCAAGGCCTCCTTGAGTACGGAAAGCTTTATCTCAGCAGCCTCCTTTCAAGAGACCACCAGAGTACTTACCGAAGCCAGCATTTGCGGCAAGATAGATTATCTGAGGGGTTTGAAAGAGAATGTCATTGTAGGACGACTTGTTTCAGCGGGTACCGGCTTAAAGGATTACCAGAATATGGCCTGTCAGAGCACAGAGCCGGAAGTTCCGGTGCAGGTCAGTATTGAGCAGCCTGAGCAGCAGCAGGAGCAGGAAATGGTTGTGGGAGACAACCGGTAGGGGTCTCCGCAAAGATTATGATTTAACTGTAAAATAACATCAGAAAACCCTTGACAAAGTTAATGTTTGTTGATAGAATCCGTCTTGTTTTTTACTTCCTCTGGGTAAAGTCCAAGAGTAAACAACCGTTATTCGTTTTGGGAGTTTATTGACAGTGGCGAATAGCGGTTTTTTTTAGATAAGTGGAGATTAACTAATGCCTACAATTAATCAACTGGTGAGACATGGGCGTAAAAGTCCGGGCAGTAAACCCAACACGCCGGCGCTGAAAGCATGTCCCCAACGCCGTGGAGTGTGTGTAAGGGTTTATACCTGTACTCCCAAAAAGCCGAATTCAGCCTTGCGTAAGGTAACCCGAGTGAGATTAACCAGTGGCGCGGAGGTTACGGCTTATATTCCCGGTATTGGTCACAATTTGCAGGAACACTCTATTGTATTGATTCGGGGCGGGCGAGTGAAAGATTTGCCCGGTGTAAGGTATCATGTGGTGAGAGGTTCCCTGGATACTATGGGAGTGCAAGATCGTAAACAAGGCCGTTCCAAATATGGCGCCAAGAGGTCTAAATAATGCCCAGATGGAAACTCATAAAAAAAAGTCGGGTGTTGCCTGACCCTAAATTTAACAGTAAATTGGCGGCTCGCTTTATTAATTGTGTTATGAAGGACGGTAAAAAAAGCCTGGCTGAATCCATATTATATAAGGCGCTGGATATTATTCAAAACAAAACCAAAGAAGATCCGCTGGTGATATTCAAACAGGCGGTATCCAATGCCAAACCTGTATTGGAAGTCAAATCTCGCCGGGTGGGTGGGTCTACCTACCAGATTCCGGTAGATGTACGGCCGGATCGGCGGGTAGCCTTGGCGATGCGTTGGTTGATCGGTTTTGCCAGGCAACGCAGTGAAAATTCCATGGAGGAACGGCTGGCAGCCGAGTTGCTGGATGCTTATAATAAACGTGGAGCAACCATAAAGAAAAAAGAGGATACCCATAAAATGGCCGAAGCCAATAAGGCATTTGCCCATTATAGATGGTAATAGCATAATGGACTGTGTAATGCCTGACTGAATTGGTTGGGATGAGAGCGGTTAACCTGAAATCAAAACAACGGCCAGAACCAGGCTTTGTTAGATGAATAAACCAGAGTTAAAACATAATGGCAAGAGAAGTACCCTTAGACAAAATAAGAAATATCGGGATTATGGCGCATATTGATGCTGGTAAAACTACCACTACCGAGCGTGTTTTGTATTATACCGGCATTACCTATAAAATAGGCGAAGTACATGACGGAACTGCCGAGATGGATTGGATGGAGCAGGAGCGTGAACGCGGCATTACCATTACTTCGGCGGCCACTACCTGTGTTTGGCAAGGGAATCGGATTAATATTATAGACACTCCCGGGCATGTGGATTTTACAGTGGAAGTGGAGCGCTCGCTCAGGGTGCTTGACGGGGCGGTGGCGGTTTTCTGCTCAGTGGGCGGGGTGGAACCTCAGTCAGAGACGGTGTGGCGTCAGGCTGATAAATATAAGGTGCCCCGGATTGTCTTTATAAACAAGATGGACCGGGTTGGGGCTGACTTCCATAATGTATTGAAAATGATGAAAGATCGGCTGGGGGTTAAGGCGGTGCCGATTCAACTGCCTATTGGCAAAGAGGATAATTTTCAGGGCGCCATAGACTTAGTCAGGATGAAGGCTGTCGTTTATGATGACGAAAAATTGGGTGCAGTATATCGGGAAGAAGACATTCCGGAGGATCTGCTGGAAGAGGCGATTAGCTTTAGGGAAGAGATGTTAGAGGCGATTGCCGATGAAGATGAAGTGGTAATGGAGAAATATCTATCGGGTGAGCCTATAAGTGAAGAGGAGATTAAAGCCGGTATTCGTAAGGCAGTATTAAGCATTACTTTTTTCCCGGTAATTTGCGGAGCGGCCTTCAAAAATAAGGGAGTTCAACTATTATTGGATGCGGTAGTAGATTATTTGCCATCTCCGCCGGACGTACCCCCGATAAAGGGTTTATGTCCGAAAAACAATAAAGAGCTTATTAGAAGAGCCGCCGATGATGAACCTTTTGCCGCTTTGGCATTTAAAATAATGAATGATCCTTATGTGGGCCAATTGACTTTTTTCAGGGTATACTCTGGAACGCTAAACAGCGGTTCTTATATTTATAATTCCAGTAAGGGGAATAAAGAAAGAATCGGTCGGGTGCTAAAAATGCATGCCAACAAGCGGGAGGATATCAAGGAGGTTTATGCCGGGGATATTGCGGCGGCGGTGGGGTTGAAAAAAACTACTACCGGCGATACCCTGTGTGATGAAAAAAATCCGGTGATATTGGAATCCATGGATTTTCCCGATCCGGTAATTTCAGTAGCCATCGAGCCTAAGACCAGGGCCGACCAGCAGAAGCTGGCCGAAGCGCTGATGCGGTTGAGTAGCGAAGACCCTACATTTAAGGTTTCTGCCAACGAGGACACCGGACAAACGGTTATCTCCGGGATGGGAGAGTTACACCTGGAGGTGCTGGTAGACCGGATGTTGAGGGAATTCAAGGTACAGGCTAATGTTGGGAAACCCCAGGTGGCCTATAAGGAGACCATTAGAGGTAAGAGTACGGCTGAAACTCGTTTCGTACGCCAGAGTGGTGGGCGGGGACAGTATGGCCATGTAAAAATTAATATAGAGCCGACAGTCGGCGATGAAGATTTTGTATTTGAAAATAAAATTGTAGGCGGCGTAATTCCCAGAGAATATATCCCAGCGGTCAAGAAAGGGATTGCCGAGGCTATGGAAAGTGGCGTGCTGGCCGGTTATTCGGTAACCGGGGTGAAGGTTACCCTGTTTGACGGTTCCTTTCATGAGGTGGATTCATCCGAAATGGCCTTTAAAATTGCGGGTTCCATGGCATTTAAGGATGCGGTAAAGAAAGCTGGGCCTATTTTGCTGGAACCGGCCATGGAAGTAGAGGTGTTAGTGCCGGAAGAGTATATGGGCGATGTTATCGGGGATTTAAATTCCCGCCGCGGCAAAATTGAGAATATGGAAAGCCGGATGGGGGTACAGGTGATTAATGCCTTGGTGCCGCTGGCGGAAATGTTCGGTTATGCTACTGATGTGCGTTCAATCAGCCAGGGCCGGGCGACCTACACCATGCAGTTTGCTCGTTATGAAGAAGTTCCCACCCATATTTCTGAGGGAATAGTGGCTAAGGCATTGGGTGGCTGAAGATTGAAAAATTTAAAACAAATTTTTTAGAGATAAAAAGAAGGAGGGGGCTAAATGGCTAAGGAGAAGTTTGAGCGGACGAAGCCGCACGTTAATGTAGGCACCATAGGGCACGTGGATCATGGAAAGACGACCTTGACGGCCGCCATAACCAGGGTATTGCAGAGTAAGAGCTACGCCAGCTTTGTGCCGTTTGACCAGATAGATAAGGCGCCGGAGGAGCGTGAGCGCGGCATAACCATCGCCACCGCCCATGTGGAATATCAGACCGATAACCGGCATTATGCGCATGTGGATTGTCCTGGGCATGCGGATTACGTAAAGAACATGATAACCGGAGCGGCGCAGATGGATGGGGCGATATTGGTGGTGAGCGCCGCCGATGGGCCGATGCCGCAGACGCGGGAGCATATATTATTGGCGCGTCAGGTAGGGGTGCCGTATATAGTGGTATATTTGAATAAAGTGGATATGGTGGATGACAGTGAGTTGCTGGAGTTGGTGGAGTTGGAAGTGCGGGAGTTATTGTCCGAGTATGATTTTCCGGGGGATGATATTCCGGTGATAGCCGGATCGGCGTTGCAGGCGTTGGAGTGTGGGTGCGGCAAGGAAGATTGCGATAAGTGTAAGAGCGTGTATGAGTTATTGGAAGCGTTGGATGATTATATACCGGTACCGGAGCGGGATATAGACAAGCCGTTTTTGCTGCCGGTGGAGGATGTATTCAGCATTTCCGGGCGCGGCACGGTGGCTACCGGTCGGGTAGACCGGGGGATAGTCAAGGTGGGCGAGGAAGTGGAGATAGTGGGGATAAGAGATACGCGCAAGACGGTGGTAACCGGAGTGGAGATGTTTCGCAAGATACTGGATGAGGGCCGGGCCGGAGATAATATAGGGGTGTTGGTACGGGGCGTGAAGCGGGAAGAGATAGAGCGGGGGCAGGTAATCGCCAAGCCGGGATCGATAACGCCGCATACCAAGTTTAAGGCGGAAGTATATGTATTGACTAAGGAAGAAGGCGGGCGGCATACGCCGTTTTTTAATGGATACCGGCCGCAGTTTTATTTCAGGACCACCGATGTAACCGGGGTAGCGAGTTTGCCGGCGGGGGTGGAGATGGTGATGCCGGGGGATAATGTAAGCTTGGAAGCCGAGTTGATCACCCCGATAGCCATGGAGAAGGAGTTGCGGTTTGCCATACGAGAGGGCGGCCATACGGTAGGGGCCGGTGTTATTAGCGAAGTTATTGAGTAA
>JAJRUS010000077.1 GCA_024277675.1 bacterium
GAAGATCAAAACATGGCGGATTTTGCCATGAATACCATCTGTGCTGCGGGTACCGGCTCTTTTATGGATCAACAGGCCAGCCGCCTGGGGGTTTCCATTGAGCATGAATTCGGTGAGCTGGCCTTACGCTCCGCCAACCCGCCTCGGGTTGCCGGGCGTTGCAGCGTCTTTGCTAAAACCGATATGATCCACCTGCAACAGGAGGCTACCCCTATACACGATATTGCTGCCGGTTTATGTCTGGCTATGGCCCGCAACTTCAAAAGCAACATTGCCCGCGGCAAGGCTTTTATCAAGCCGATTGCTTTCCAGGGTGGGGTAGCCGCTAATCAGGGCATGGTCAGGGCCTTTGAAAATGTGCTGGAACTTAGAGCCGGGGAATTGATTGTACCATCGGAATTTGCCTGTACCGGCGCTATTGGAGCGGCATTAGTGGTAGCCCGTCAGGCTGAATCGAAAACTGCCGGCAGGTTTGCCGGCCTGGCCCCCATAGAGAGTTATCTGAAAAACAAATCGTACAAACCGCAGGGCCTGGACTCCCTGTCGGCTTATACCGGCTTAAAGCCTCCCGATAACAAGCTTTACGCTATCCCGGCCGGAGAGCGTAAGTTAGCGGCTTATCTGGGCATTGATGTAGGCTCCATCAGCACCAATGTGGTGATTATCGATAGTGAGCGCAATGTACTGGCCAGGCGCTATTTAATGACCGCCGGGCAGCCCATTGAAGCGGTGCGCCGCGGTATTGAAGCGGTGGGTGATGAGGTAGGTAACCAGGTAGAGATTAAAGGGGTGGGCACCACCGGTTCGGGGCGTTATCTGATTGGGGATTTTGTGGGTGCCGATATTGTAAAAAACGAGATTACCGCCCAGGCCAGGGCGGCTATGGACATCGATGCTGAAGTAGATACCATCTTTGAGATCGGCGGCCAGGATTCCAAATATATCAGCTTCGAGAATGGGGTGGTGGTCGACTTCGAGATGAATAAGGTGTGTGCCGCCGGTACCGGCTCCTTTCTGGAAGAGCAGGCCGAGAAACTGGGTTTGCAGATTAAGCGGGAATTCGGCGATCTGGCCTTATCCGCCAAAGCCCCGGTGCTTTTGGGCGAGCGCTGTACTGTTTTTATGGAATCCGATTTACATCACCACCAGCAACAGGGGGCGGCCAAGGAAAACCTGGTGGCCGGCTTGAGCTATTCCATCGTGTATAACTATCTCAATCGGGTGGTGGTTGATCGCCGGATTGGTCAGCGGATATTTTTTCAAGGTGGCGTGGCCGCTAACCAAGGGGTGGTGGCCGCCTTTGAGAAGGTAACCGGCAAACAAATTACCGTGCCTCCCCACCATGACGTTACCGGCGCCATTGGAGTGGCTATTATTGCTCAGGAGGAGCAGAATTGGCAGGAGAGCAAGTTCAAGGGGTTTGACTTAAGCCGGCGCCATTATAAGCTTGAATCCTTTGAGTGTAAAAGTTGTTCCAATATGTGTGAGGTCAAACGGGTCAGTATAGCCGGTGAATCTCCGCTGCATTATGGCAGCCGTTGCGAAAAGTATAATCTTAAATCAGGCTGCACTCATAAAAATTCCCTGCCCAATCTGTTTGCCGAGCGGGAGCGGCTGTTGCTGGCTGATTATGTGCCCTGGAACCGGATAAAGCAGGCTAATCGCCCGCGGGTGGGTCGCCCGCGGGTGGGTATCCCCCGCTGTCTGCTATTTTATGAGCAGTATCCATTATGGCAAGCCTTCTTTAAGGAATTGGGAACCGAGGTAGTCTTGTCTGAGCCTACCAATAAGAGTCTTATTCGCCGGGGATTGGAATCGATTACCGCCGATACCTGCTTTCCTATAAAACTAACCCACGGGCATGTCCTGAATTTGCTGGATAAGGATATTGATTATCTGTTTCTGCCCAGTATCATCAGTATGCAGCAGGAAAACCCTAAGCTGAAGCAGAGCCAGACCTGCCCCTATGTGCAATCTATTCCCTATGTTATCAATTCGGCCATTAACCCGGTCGCTAAAGGGGTCAAGCTGATTCAACCGGTAATCCGGTTTAATCTGGGTAAAAAGCATGTAGAGCGGGCGCTGGTTAAAGAGATAAGCCTGAAACTTGGTAAACGTCCGGATATAATCAAAACCGCATTAAATAGAGCTGAGCATTACCAACAGCGGTTTTATGCCGCCATTGAGCAGCGCGGCCGGGAGATACTGAACACCCTGAAATCCTCGGAACGGGGGCTGGTGGTTATAAGCCGGCCCTATAACGGTTATGATCTGGGGATGAATCTGAACCTGCCCAAGAAGCTGAATGACCTGGGGGCCATAGCCATTCCGATGGACTTTCTGCCGCTTAAGGATATTGATCTGTCGCATAAATGGCCTGATGTATATTGGAAATACGGCCAGAAAATCCTGGCGGCGGCTGAAATTGTCAGGACATATGATAATTTAAACGCTGTCTATATCACTAATTTCGGTTGTGGGCCGGATTCGTTTATTACCCAGTTCTTCCGCAAGCAGGTGGGAGATAAGCCCTATCTCCAGTTGGAGATCGACGAGCATAGTGCGGATGCCGGGGTAATAACCCGTTGTGAAGCGTTTTTAGACAGCATAAACAACAAAAAAACTTCCCCCAAATCCGCAGCAGTCGAGGCTGTCAAAACCCAAAAGCCGCTGTCTAATGCTGAACGGACTATTTATATTCCGCATATGTCGGATGCGGTATATGCCATCTGTGCCGCTTTCGAAGCCTGCGGCATGCAGGCTGAGGTGCTGCCTGAATCGGATGCGGAATCGGTTGTATTAGGCCGCCAGGTTACCAGTGGGCGGGAATGTTATCCTTATATCATTACTATCGGGGACTTTATCAAGAAAATACAGCAACCGGATTTCAATCCGGAGGCCAGCGCCTTTTTTATGCCTTCTACCGACGGGCCGTGCCGGTTTGGCTTATATAACCTGTATCAGAAAATAATTATCGAGGATCTGGGCTACAAGAATGTAGCCTTTGTGGCGCCCAATCAGGGTAATGTCAAGGATTTTTATGGCGAGTTGGAGGGCTTTACCAAAAAATTCGACCGGCTGATATGGCTGGGTATATTAGCCATCGAGTTTTTGGAAAAGCTGTCCCGCGAGCTCCGGCCTTATGAATTACAACCGGGGCAGACGGATCGGGTGTATGGAGAGTGTTTAAAGGAGATTTACCAGGCCATAATCCAGGATGAGCTAATTCCTACCCTAAAGCGCTGTGTGAGTAAATTCAGCGAGATCGAAACCGATTATGACTCCCAGAAACCGGTGATCGGGATAGTGGGCGAGATATATATCCGCTCCAACCGCTTTGCCAATAACGGGGTTATCAGTAAAATCGAGGAGTTGGGCGGGGAGGCCCAGTTATCTCCGGTACAGGAATGGATTAAGTTTATAAACTATGTGCAGAAAAAGGATAGCCAGTTAAAGAATGATTATCCGGGGCTTATAAAATGCTTTGTTAAAGAGATGGTGCAGGAATACGATGAGTTCAGGATATCCAAGCTGTTTAAAGGCAAAATCAGGCGTCGGCATGAACCCAGCACTCAGGATATTCTAGCTAAAAGCGCCCCGTTTCTGGATAATTCATTCCATACCGAAGCGCTGCTCAGTATAGGCCGGGCGGCGGCCTTCGCCTCCGGGGAGGTATCCGGCATTATAAACGTAAAACCGTTTAACTGCATGCCCGGTACGGTAACCACCGCTATACTAAATAAGGTGCGCCAGGAATATAATGGTATGCCCTGTCTGGATCTGGTGTACGACGGGCTGCAGGAAGCCAATACCCATACCCGACTGGAAGCCTTCATGTATCAAGCACGCAAGTTTAATAACACTTGATTATGCACAAACAACCGCAAAACCTTGAGGGAGGGGACATACCCCCCTTTTTATTAGGAATGGTCAATGACCCAGGCCAAGAAACCAGGAAAAATAATTTCAAAAGGATTTTTGACAGGATTAACAAGATTAACAGGATAGAATTGCCCCACCGCAGTGGTTATCCTGTACATCCTGTTATCCAGTCTAAAAAATCTTGTCATTTTTTTATAATTCCTGCCTTCCTGGTTTCCTTATAGTTATAGATCAATCTATCATTCGGAGAGGTGCGAGAGTGGTTGAATCGGGCGGTCTCGAAAACCGTTGGGCCAACTTGGTCCCGTGGGTTCGAATCCCACCCTCTCCGCCACGAACAAAGTTCGTTTATGATTTAGTAGAGCATAAGGGCAATCTTGTCCCTGGTTAGGCTACCCTCCAGAATCGGAGGCGATTTTTTGGTAAAAAGGGGCGCCCTGGCCCTGTCGTAATTCCTCACTCTTCACCTGCAAAAAAGCATGGCTTATAAGCTGAATACGGGCTGGCTGGCTTAACCAAACCCGAAAAACCGGTCAAAATAGTTGACAGATTATATCAAAAGCATTAAACTAAAGGTTACAGTTCACATATTACAAAAAACCGGGAATATTTTATGTCGAATTACAAGCAGAGGCAGTTGTCTGTCTTTGAGGAGCTGGCCATCCCACACCTGAGCTTTATTTACCGCTCGGCGTATAGGTTGTGTGGGAATCCCACCGATGCCGAGGATCTTTCCCAGGAAACTTTTCGCGCCGCCTTTGAAAAATTCTCCCAATTAAAAGACCCTAATAAAATAAAGAGTTGGTTGTTTGTAATTCTGCGTAATTCATATATGAAAAAGATTGAGAAAGAAAAAAAATATGTATTGGTTGATATCGATATGGATAGAATAAGCTATAATGCCAAGGATGCCCGGCATTTCGATAAAAATTTTGACTTTGAAAAGAAGTTAAACGGGGATTTACAAAGCGCTCTGGATAAACTGGCTGAAAAGTACAAAACCCCGGTATTACTTTCCTATATTGGAGGATATTCCTACCGGGAAATTGCCGACATGCTGCATATACCCATTGGTACGGTGATGTCTAGAATTGCCCGGGGAAAGATGTTCTTAAAGAAAGAAATAATTGAAGCCACTAAAAAAGCTGCTGTAAAATAATGAGCTGCCATAAATACCAGTTGGATATAGAATTGCTTCCGGCATTGGATGTAGGTGACGGCCGTTTTCAACAGGCTATATCACACTTACAACAATGCCCCCGTTGTTTGGCCAGATATGAAGCCGCCCGAAAATTGGATGCGGTGTTGGCGGCCGGATTAAATGCGCTTGACCCGCCCGCTTCATTTCCGGCTAAAATTATGAGCTACATACAATACTCGCTGCTGCCGCTTCTGAGAAAGACTATTTTTGAAGAGGTCAAGGCTACCGATATTCATCCGCCGGCCCGCTGGATTCACCAACAAATACAACTGCGGTTTCCTGATACCAGCTTACAAAGCGTCTGCCGCCATTTAACTATCTTAAAAGAAGCTGGAAATATTTTAGAATGCGATTTTGGTGAGGGGTTCAAACGCTATGACGGGAATTTGAATGACCATTGTCATTTTATCTGCCGGCAGTGTGACGGTATTTACGATATTTTCCGGCCGGCCCGGCAACTGGTTAAGCTGACCGAAATACAGCAGTTGGGATACCGGGTATTAGAGCCTAAGCTGGAATTGCGGGGTATTTGTAAAAAATGTAATATAGTTTGAAAATCAGGCTGGTTTCAGCCTATTTAACCGCCTTTAATCTCTTCATCAGCGGCTTTATTAAAAGACAGTTCAAACCGTTTTATCCTATACAGCGCCTCTTCAATCAACTTCCGGTTAGCGGCGATTATATCCGACAAAAGCCCGATAACCATTATCTGAAAACCGATTATAAGCAGCGCTGCCGCTATAATCAGCGACTGAATATGCCGTGATACCGATGGCTCCATTATATACGAAAACACAAACCGCAGGCTGACCAAAAGTCCCAGCGTCATGACCGTTATCCCCACATAAGAAAATACCCTTAAGGGCCGGTACATGGCATAAATGCGCAGTATATTGGGGATCGACCTTTTTAAATAATCCGCCGTGCCGGTAAACAGCCGGGATTCCCGCAATTTTTCATTGGTTCTGATGGAGACATGGGCCAGCGGAATATCCTTATTGCCGGCCTGGATAATGGTTTCCAGCGTATAGGTGAAGTCGGACACTATATTCAACTTCAGCGCCGCCTCCCGGCTATATGCCCTGAAACCGCTGGTAGTATCGGGAATATCTGTACTGGACAACTGCCGCACTACCCAGCTACCCAGTTTTTGCAGCTTCTTTTTGTTTTCCGAGAAGTGCTCTATCTGGTCAATATCCCTACAGCCGACTACCATACTGGCCTGGCCATCCAGAATGGGTTGAACCAGCTTGGCTATATCCTCACCCCGATATTGATTGTCGGCATCGGTATTTACGATGATATCGGCTCCCAGTTGTAAAGCGGCATTCAGCCCGGTCTGAAAAGCCCGCGCCAGACCCTTGGTCTGGTTATAGCTGACTACATGGTTTACCCCAAGTTTTTGCGCCACCTCAACTGTGCGGTCAGTACTGCCGTCACTCACCACCAGCGTTTCTATAATATCAATCCCCTTGATTTGCTTAGGCAAGTCCTTGAGAGTAACCGGCAGCGCCTGCTCTTCATTCAGACAGGGGATTTGTATAATTAACTTCATGGATTCCTACCAGTAATGCTGTTTATGCCGTTCGTAAAACGCTATCGTCCGGCGCAGGCCATCGTAGAGCGATATCTCAGGTTTCCAGCCCAGTTGATTCTTTATCTTGCTATAATCGGCAATGTAATTTCCTATTTCGGTAACCTTAAATCGATCGGGATATGGAACTAATTTATAACCGCCCTTGCCGGTTAATTCAATCAATTTCTGCACCAAGTCCTCTAAAGTAATAGGAATACCCCCCAGGTTGTACACTTCACCCACCGCAGCTTTGGTAACTGCGGCCAGCAGCATGGCTTCTGAGACGTCATCCACATAGTTTAAGTCCCTGATTTGCTTTCCATCGCCAAATATACACACCTCTCTATTATCCAAAACCAGTTTGATAAACCAGTTTACCACCCCTTGTTTATGATGCTGCATCAGGTGTCGGGGGCCGAAGGTATTGGTGAGCCGTAAACAGGTGGTTTGCAGCCCATGGGTATAGTTATAAAACAGGTAATAGTATTCAGCGGTTATATTATGGATGCCATTGGGTTCAATAGGCAGCCGGTGGTATTTTTCATCAATCGGAGTTTGATTGATTCGACCGTATTGATTACGACTGCTGGCAAAAACAATTCGGGCATCGGGATTGACGATGCGGCAAGTTTACAACAGGGTGAGATGTGTCCGACAGTTGATTTCTAAATCAGTAAAGGGATCCTCAATGCTGTCTTGATAATTGGGAGTCCCCGCCAGATCAAATATATAATCCTGTCCAGCTACCAGATGCTTCAGGCTGTGACGATCACACACGTTGCTTAGATTTATTTTCAGCCTGTTTTTTATATCGGAGACATTGAAAAGATTTCCCCCCTGTCCCGGGATTAAAGCATCCAGCAGCAATACTTCGGCATCCAAAGCCAGCAGCCGATGCGCCAGATTACTGCCAATAAAGCCTAACCCCCCGGCGATTAACACCTTTTTTCCTTTAAAAGCCGTGGTAAAATCGGTCATTTTACCCCTCCTTATACTTAATGGGCGTGTCGCCCAATCCAATTAAGGGGGATTCCCCCTACGCTTCCGTTGGTCGCTACCCCCTTTTTATAAAACAAGTTACAGAACATCAACTTTAGAATCTTTGGTCATTTTCGCTATTTGGCGACAGTCTCTTAATGATGCTGGAAGTCCTGCCCGCTATCCCTCACATTATACCGAATACCGAAACCTTAAAATCCAGCAGCATATCGGCCAGCAATGGTAACGGCAGGCCGACAATATTGCTGTAACAACCCTCGATTTTTTCAATCAATATTTCACCCCGACACTGAATGGCGTAGGCCCCGGCCTTGCCCAACGGTTCTCCGGTAGCCACATAGCTTTGAATCTGTTCATGCGTCAGGGGCTTCATGGTCACCTGGGTAGCCATATAATCCGTTTTCGATTGATTGCAAGCCGCATCAACAATAGATAATCCGGTATATACCTGATGGGTTTTGCCACTTAGAGCTTGCAGGGTCGTAATCGCTTCCGCCGCTGAGTGAGCTTTGCCGAACAGCTTATCTTTCAGCGCCACTAAAGTATCAGCCCCGATCACTATGCCGGCTTCCAACCGACCGGCTACCCGGCTGGCCTTCTGGTAAGCATTTTCCTGTACTACTTCGGCGGCGGATAGCTTCCCGGCAAGAGTTTCCTCCACCGTATTTGAGATTATACTGAAATCCAGCCCCAATTGCTCCATCAGGCGCCGGCGCCTGGGGGAGGCCGAAGCCAGTATCAATTGTCGTTTAGCTTCCATAATGCTCAGCCTGAGCTAGCTGCCGCTCCAATTCAGTCTTAAAGGTCGTATAAGCCCGATTGTCGTATAAACAGAATACCACCCGTTCTAAACCTGTCTCCTGGCCAAGATAGTCAATAGTAGTGGACAACATAATATTAGCGCAACGCTCAATGGGAAAACCGAAAATGCCGCTGCTTATGGCCGGGAAAGCCAGACTTTTTAATTGATATTTATCGGCCAGCTTCAGGCTGTTAAGGGTGGCGTTCTTTAACTTCGCATCCTCGTCGCCCTCGCCCATGCGCGGGCCCACCGCATGGATTACATGCCTGGCTTTTAAATTACCGGCGGTAGTGATTACCGCTCCCCCGACATAAGTGCCGCCAATACGGTTGCACTCTGCCTGAATGCGGGGGCCGCCCTTGCTGCGAATAGCCCCGGCTACTCCGCCACCCAGGATCAGCGAGCTGTTGGCCGCATTTACAATAGCATCCGTATCCAACTCCGTAATATCTCCAGCGACAAGCTCAATCACTGAATCAGCTATTTTCTTCAACATGGCTCGCCCCCCTATAATCTAAAAAGCGTACCTTTTCCACCAAAGCCTGCAACCTTTTCAAATCCTTGATGCCGGGTTCATCCTCTATCCCGCTGCACACATCAACCGCATAAGGCCGGACTGCTTTTATAGCTGATTGGATATTCTCCGGATTCAGTCCCCCGGCTAATATAATTCTAGCATACTTCCGGGCCTCTAAAGCCAACTCCCAGTTAAAAACTTCACCGGTACCGCCAACCTTATTAGAGATATATGTATCTAATAGTAGAGCAACTACCGGATATTTGTCAATATCGATCAAGCTCAATCTGTCTTTTATGCGAACAGCCTTTATCACCCGCCCGGTGAAACCGGCACAAAAATCGGGCGTTTCATGACCATGCAGTTGTACTAACTGTAAATTGCAGGCCTGCATGATATCCCGTATAGTATCAGCTTCCTCATCCACAAACACCCCTACAGTAGAGATAAAGGGCGGCAGTGCCCTGATGATGTCCATAGCCGCCTCAGGCCTGACATAGCGGGGGCTGGCTTTATAGAATATAAAGCCTAAGGCATCCACCCCCAAACCGGCGGCGGCTTGCGCATCCTGATGATTAGTAATCCCGCAAATTTTTATTTTAGTCATAATGGTTTGCCATAATAACTTAACGAGCCTGTAGAATTATGCTTTACTATACTTTGCAACCGGAATTAGTCGCTCTGTTACCACGCCCACTCGCTCTTTACAGATTTGTTCTAGGTGACGTACCACATCTGGGGTGAATTCCTTTTCGCCGCATTGTTTGCATACACCGGCCGGCACATTCTCGATAATCATAATTTCATTACCAATTTCCTCAATAACACGCGTGGTCTTAGCCTCTACCTGAGCTCAGCAGAAAACACAAATGTTTTTCATTTGTTTTCCACCCTCTTTCGGGTTTTTAAATCCGGTTGCCACCAATCAGCTGATGGGACATATACCGTAATAATCTTTATTTGGGGAGGTTTTGACAGGCATACATAATGGCCTCCCATAATCAGTATACCCAAGTATTAAGCAAGCTGGCAAGGGATATGCAGTTGGATAATCTTCAATAATTTCCCCGGAAATACAGGCTGATATTAATTCATCTACCAATACGTTATCATTTTTCCAATACGTTATCATTTTTCATTTCAATTCGGGCATGGTTGGTAATAACGAAGTTGCCATTAAACAATAATTTTCTAATTTCATCAATACTCATAGTAAATCAGGTTTTTTCAGCTAGCAGCTCAATGGTTTCCTTCATGTTTTCACACTCCTCTATAGGAGTGACTACCATTGGCTTATCGCTTTTTATGGTAATTGTAGACATCTTGTTTCCTCCTTAAATCTTCAAGGGAAGATGTGGCCACACTTCAACCGTCGTTCCATCACCCTGAACAAGATAAGATTCTCCCTCCTCACTTACTCCCTTATCCCAAAGCACAATCAATATTTTTTCATCTTTACCAAAGTGACGATGACCAGAAAGAAATGTTTTCACATTCTGTATCAATTCTTTTCGGTTCTCATAGACTGTAGTATTAAGTTGCCCTACAAAGATTTTTATATCCGCTCTAATATCTGCAAGTTTGACAAAATCTTTCCAAAATTCATCTTCGCTGCCATGCCACTCACATTCCATAGCCAACGCAAGACCGGGATACTCCCACCACTCTGTGTCTTTCTCCTCATACCCCCAAACATAATCGAGAAGATATGCAGGGTTACCACCATAACCATACTCCTCTACTCCAGTGGATTTCATATCCGAGAAAATCTCCTTTATATACTTTGTCCATTCTGGACGTTTTTCTGGAACTTCTTTGTCATTACACTTCAATACAATTTTTTTATTGATTTCTTGGTAAGATGGAAGCATAATTGGTGCCTTTCTTTTGGGATTTCCCATTGAGTTTTTCATAGTTTTTACTTCCAATTATTTATTGGTTTAAAATTATCTCTAATACCCATTTATTACAGCATGCCCACTCTTCTTTGAAAGTGTCAAACTCAATTACATTAACTTTTTCAGAATCATATGGATAAGTATCTAAAAAACACAAAGAATTCCCTTCATAACCACATAATAGAGCATAATGCCAATATGTCCCTTCATTATTAGGGAAAACATGATTAAACAATACCAGAATTGGATTATCATTTCCCAAACAAGAAATTAAATCTGAATAACTAGCATTTCTAATTTGCCTAACACTAATCCCATATTTCTCAAGATACTCCTTCATTTTCCCTCTCTGAGTTCCGTTCCTATATTTTTTATTAGATTTCATACATTTTGTAAGCATTTCATCATACACATCTTGTCCTGATTCAGCATCTCCTGAAACAAATTCAACTAAAGTTTGTATTAAAAGTGGCCCACAATCATAAGCTTCTCTGTCCTGTTTAGATAACAGGTTATATAGCTTATCAAAGTCCTTTATAAAATTGATTTTCATTGCCTATTCTCATGTTTGAATCGGTTCAATGGACTTCCATTCCTGTGATATGTTTCGGCTTCTCTGAAACCGGAACTTTTCCATGATTAAACAAGCGAGTACCCTGGGGTAATAACCTCCCTCTTGGGGCTGGTTTTGGCCTGGATGACCTCATCCACTGGGATGTCCCCGGTGTATAAGCCTCTTCCCCACATACCATACAGACCTCAGCCGGGACATTTTCAATAACTATTAATGAATCCCCCACCCATAAATCTAATTTTACCCGTCTGTTTTCAAGCTTGCCGCCGCAGATGGGGCAATTTTCTGTGGTTTTGGACATTATTCCTTCACACCCCCACCTCAACATACTCCACTTCTGTGGCAGGTTCAGGAATGGGAAGTCCATCCTCAGGCTAATCTTGCCGGCAAATATTTTCTTATGCCTCGTCCCATTGATTATCAGTTATATCCGCCTGACGAATAATGCGTTTAACTAAACCGGTACTGATATCTTTGCTATGAGGATTGGGAATACGAATTTTTAATGGCCCTTTTTTCATGAATTGATGCTTTTTCCCCGAATGAGGCCCACTGAAACCCAAGGCTTTGAACTTTCTGACAAGTTCCTTTCGGGAGATGTTGGCCGGCATTAAGCTGCCTTCAGGTTCAGGTTAATGCTGTCTATCTCCGGCAGCACATCATTATCTCTAAGCTTAAGAATCAGCCAATCCTCCAGCACTTCCATTAAAGCCTGACGGCATTCTTCCAGGGTTTGTGCGTCTGCCCAGACACCCTTTAGTAGCGGTATTTCGCCATAATAGCTGCCTTCTTCCAATTTTTCATATTTGGCATGTTTCATGGCGGCTGCTATATATTCTATTATCATTATAACTACCCCCCTTATAAATTGGTAAACTCTATTAATTGCTTAAGCTTATTTAGTGCCGCTCCTGAATCTATGGATACTTCAGCTAATTCCAGCCCCTTAGCTATATCATCGGCTATATCCCCGGCTGTAAGCGCTACTGCGGTGTTTAACAACACAATATCCCGTTTGGGGCCTGATTCACCTTGTAGTATACTCAAGGTTATATCGGCGTTTTCTCCGGGGCTGCCCCCGCTTAAATCAGAAAGCCCGGCTCTTTTTATACCGAAATCTTCCGGTGAGATATGATAGGTGGTAAGCTCACCATCTTTATATTCGCTGATTTTGGTTCCGGTAGTAGTAGTCACCTCATCCAGCCCATCCTCACCGTGTACCACCAGCGCATGTTTACTGCCCAGGTTCCCCAGTACCGCTGCCATTACCTCGGTCAGCCCGGCCGCATATACCCCCAATAGCTGGCGCTGGGCGCCGGCCGGATTGGTTAAGGGGCCTAATATATTAAAGATAGTGCGAAAACCAAGCTCCCGCCGCGGCCCGACAGCATGCTTCATAGCCAGATGTAAGTGAGGGGCGAATAAGAAACCGATGCCCACATCATCAATGCACTGGCCAACCTTGTCGGGGCCTATATCCAGCTTAACCCCCAGTTCTTTAAGTAGATCGGCGCTGCCGCACTGACTGGATACCGCCCGGTTGCCGTGTTTGGCTACCCTGGCTCCGGCTCCGGCGGCTACCAGGGCGGTAACGGTGGAGATATTGAAGGTATGCTTTAAATCCCCGCCGGTACCGCAGGTATCGATAACCAATGGAGAACAGTGGGGTATCGGGGTGGCGTGCTGCCGCATCACCCTGGCGCAGCCGGTAATCTCCGCAATTGTCTCGCCTTTTAAACGCAGGGCGGTAATGAAGGCCGCAATCTGGGCCGGGGTGGCTTCTCCGGCCATAATTTTATGCATACCGGCCTCAGCCTGGGTCTGGGATAAATTTTCCCCCTGTACTAATAAATTCAGTAGTTCTTTCATAAGCTCAATATAGTTTTAAGGTTAAAGGTCTGTTTTTATATGTGGTTACATAATTATATGTTGAATATATCTGATACTTGATGCGCTGTCAAGGTTAAAGCCGTTGTGGCAGCCGTTGTGGAGGATAATCTGAGGCCGCTTGTATTTATTAAAATTTGTGAGACAGCAATGGGCTGCGGTATAAACTACTTTACAACTGGCTGAATTTATAGTACAGTTTTGAACATAACGGGTTAATGAATTTCTGGCGGCTGGTGCTAAAGCCGGATCCACCCCCGGCTGGCCTCCACTATAAAAGCGGAGGCTGGCGCTAAAAAACTAATCGGCAGAATAATGGGAATTCCTGTACTATTAAAAAAACATATCGGGTTCACCTCTACCTTTAAGGTTCATGCCAAATAATCATCTTCAAGCTATTAGCCGCAAGCTGGAAAGCTTAAGGGGTCGGTTTTATCTGGTAGTGCTCTGGCACTGTCTGCTGATCTGTAGCCTGCTGGTCTGGTTGGGTTATATAGCTGAGTTGGCTTTGGGCCAGGCCCCCTGGTTGCCGGTTGTATGGGGATTGGTTATCCCCTTTGCTTATGCCGGCTACCGGCTACTCAAGCGCCCTTCTTTAGATAAAATAGCCGCTCAAGCCGACCGGCGCTGCCAGTTGAATGATGAGTTGGTTACCGCCTGGCAGTATCGTGATAGTGAGCAGCCGGCCTTGCCGCTGTTATTGGAACAGGTTTCCGGTGACTTGGATAAGATAAAACCCTCATTGCTGTTTAGCTTCAGAATTTCTCCCCACTATACAATAGTAGCGGTGTTTTTAGCAGGCTGTAGCTGGTATTTTTATAATAATCCCTGGCATCCGCCGGCGTCTTTTGAACAGGTTCAATCAATCGGGGATGATCAGCTAAAGCTGGTGGTCGATCAAATGGAAATATTCAGAAAAGAGCTTAATAAAATAGCCCCCGGATCTGAACTCCCCAAGGTCACTAAAACGGTTAAACGCCTACAGCAATTAACCCGGGAGCTTGATTATCCAGAGACCAGGCCGCAAGTGATGCCCCGGTTACAGGAATTAAAAGCGGAGTTGGAGCAAGCTGTCCCTGATGAAGCTACCATGCCTGAAGCGATTCAGGGCGCTGAAAGTGAGCATAAGCCGGCCTTATTGGAGTTGGAGATAAAATCCGATCGTTTGGCAAAGATGATGCAAAAGCTCAGCAAATTAGGCTTATCCTCAGATCAGATTCAAAACCAGGCATTGCGCGAATTGGTGGGTCTGCTCGATCGTCTGATTCAGTTTAATATGCCCGGGCCGGGAACAAAACCGGGGGGCAGCCGCACTCAGGCGGCAGGTAATAAGGCCGGCTTCAGCCAATCTGAAACTAAGCTTTCGCCGGCCTCCTTGCAAGCTGCCGCTAATGCCGGCAGCAGCGGTTATAATAAGTTGAATGAAAAGCGATATCAGTCAAAGGGTAGCGACTGGTCTGTCGGGGAGGCTTATCGGGCTTCCTCAGAAGCGGCTGCGGGGGAATTGTCCCTTACCAAGAAATATTCCTATCTGCCGGGAAAATATCAACAGCAGGTTTATGCGGTGTTGGCCGATCAGCAGATTCCGCTTTATTATCGGCGGCAGGTAAGGGACTATTTCGATGCGCTGCGAACCCCATAGTCCGACAAAGTCGGATTTCATAAAATCACACTATGTAGCCAGGAATATGAGGATATTATGTCAGAAGAATTAATTGCCAAATTTCGTAAATTCAAAGAGAAATATAGCCTGTTAAGAGACACTGTTATGAAGGTGTTCATCGGCAATGAAGATATAGTCAAGGATACCATAATTTCGTTCTTAGCCGGTGGGCATGTTTTGTTGGAGGGGGTTCCCGGTCTGGGTAAGACCTTGCTGGTCAAAACCTTGAGCGATGCCCTGGATCTTAAATTTTCCCGTATCCAGTTCACGCCGGATATTATGCCCCCCGATATTTTAGGTACCAACCTGCTGGTTGAGGATGAACGGGGGAAACGGCATTTTTCTTTTCAGCATGGGCCGATATTCGCCAATATCATTCTGGCTGATGAGATTAACCGGGCTACCCCTAAAACCCAGTCGGCGCTGTTGGAGGTGATGCAGGAGCACCATATTACTATTGGCGGGGGACAATATACATTGGAGGAGCCCTTTTTTGTATTGGCCACCCAGAATCCAATTGAAATGGAGGGTACCTATCCACTGCCGGAAGCCCAACTTGACCGCTTCTTTTTCAAGTTGAAGGTCTCATATCCTACCTCGCAGGATATGAAGCGCATTCTGGATTTAACCGAGACCGAGAGCTTTTCGGTGCCCCAGGTGATGTCGCATGAGGATATAATCTGGTTGAGTGAATTGCCCCGTCAGATTCTGATTTCTAATGATTTAAAGACCTATATCATCCGCCTGGTAATGGCTACTCATCCAAGCATTGACAGTGAAAGCCCGTTAGTGAAGAAATATGTCCGCTTTGGCGCCAGCCCCAGGGGAGCCCAGGCCTTGATCAAGGCGGCCAAGATTCAAGCCTTGATTAATGGGCGCTATAATGTTTCCTTGGCGGATATTACGGCGGTGGTTTATCCGGCCTTAAGGCATCGAATTTTACTTAATTTTTCCGGTGAAGCAGAGCATATTACTACCGATAGCGTAATCGGAGAGGTAATGAAGAAGGTGTTCTAAATGAAGAAATGGCTGGATGATGAGTTTATATCCACCCTGGAGCAGTTGGCCTTTCTCTCTAAAAAGGTATTTTACGGGGGCGCCAAGGGGAGTGTGCTCAGCAAAAAGAAGGGGAGTAGTGTGGAATTTGCCGATTATCGCCGCTATCAACCAGGGGATGATATTCGTTATATAGATTGGAACATGTATGCCCGCCTGGATAAGTTATTGATAAGGTTGTTTCAGGATGAGACTAATATCTATATCTATCTATTGGTGGATACCAGCCGTTCTATGGATTTTGGTATGCCTAACAAGTTGAATTATGCTTTAAAGGTAGCCGCTGCCTTAAGTTATATCGGGATTTCCAATATGGAGCAGGTGGGTATCAGTACCTTTGCCGCTGAGCTCGAACAGCGGGCCTCGCCTTACCAGGGCAAGGCTCAGCTTAAGTATATTTTTGACTTTTTAAACAATGTGACCCCCGGCGGCCAAACCGATATAAACCGCAGTCTGGAGATGTTTGCCACCGCTAAGAACAGGCCGGGTATTGTTATTGTCATCTCCGATTTCTGGGATGAAAAAGGCTATGAGACGGGAATAAAGTATTTATTGGAGAGGAGATTTGAGGTGAGCCTTATACAGTTGCTTACCCCTGAGGAATATGCTCCTCAAGCCCTGGGTTCATTTATGATAAAAGATATGGAGGGGGGAGAACAATTAACCCTGAACATTAATCGAAGTATTCTGAAAAGGTACCATGAGTTGATAACTGAACACAGCCGCCAACTGGCCGATTTTTGTAAAGACTATAATATTGCCTATGTACAGGCCCAGCCCCAGATTCCATTTGAGGACCTGGTTTTAAGATATATGAGAATAAGGGGCAGTTGACTTAGCTATATATGATATAACGTATTGAGTATCGATATACGAAAAATCAGCAGCTTATACATTATTTAATTTCCCCCTAATCCGATCAAGATATATTCATGACGTTTCAATACCCCCAGGCTTTATATTTATTCCTGCTTATTCCGCTGCTTATAATCTTTTATTTCATAAAGACTAAGAAAGTAGAGCATTACAATACACCGGTTTATTTTTTGTGGCTTCGGGTAGCGGAACAGAGCCGAAGCAAAACGGTGTGGCAGCAGTTATTACGTAATTTAATACTCTTGCTACAGCTATTAGTCACCACTGCCCTGGTACTGGCATTGGCCAAACCCCGCCTTGCGGGGGAGCTGGATCTGGAGCAACCAGTGGTTCTGGTAGTAGATAATTCAGCCGGCATGTCAACCAGGGAAGGAGAAACGACCAGGCTCGAGCAGGCCAAACAGCAGGCTTTAAAACTGATTGATGATTTGGGGAACCGGCAGATAATGCTGGTCAGTACCGTCAGCGGGGATGAGGGCCCACCGGTTTTTACCGACAACCGGGCACAATTGACAAAATACTTAAACAGTATACCGGCCACTGACGGGACGGATGATTTCCCGCATCTGATTCCTTATTTAATTGCCCGTTCCAGGAAGTTACCGCAAGTTTATATCATTAGTGATGCGGCCGGTGCAGGGATAGGCCGATTATTGGATAGTTATGAGAACCTGGAGCTGATTAAAATCGGGCAGGCAACCGACAATCTTGCTATAGTGGACCTGGAGGTCAGGCGGAACCCTCTGTCACGCAAGCATTACCAGCTAATGATTCGTGCCGGAAATTACGGCTTGCGAACCAGGCGGGTGAAGCTGGAAACCAAGCTGGGGGAAAAATTGCTGGATGTCAGGGAGGTTGATTTGCCTGCCGGCGAGCAGGCTACTATCATAGTCGCTGGCGAGGGAGATGCGGGGGGAGTGGTCTGCAGTCGCCTGTTGGTTGATGATGCCCTAAAGACAGACAACCGGGCCTATGCCGTACTTCGTCCCCGACGGGACATCACCCTGCTGCTGGTGAATGTTAGTAATAAATACTTGTTGCAGGCGCTGGGCATACTGGATCGGGTGCGAATTATCCCTATGAGTAAAAGCGAGTACCAGCAATTGACGAAAATTCGACCATATACCCGTTTTGAGGTAGGGGTGTTTTATGGATTCGGTCCTCAAAGCTTCCTGAGTTGGCATAATCTGGTTATAAATCCTGAAGGTGGCGCCTCCGTTCCTGTAAATACTCGTTTAAGTTGGAATCAAAACCATCCGGTAATGAAATATCTGGAATTATCGCGGGTGCGGGTCAAACGGGCTAAGCCACTCAAACTAAACCCCCGGAGTCAGGTGTTGTTATGGGCCGGGGGCATGCCCTTATTGGTTTATGATACTTGGCAGCGCTTCAGTTTATTTAGATTGGGATTTGCCCTGGAGGATTCCGATTTTTATCTGCGGCCTTCATTCCCCATGTTCCTATTCAATATGCTCGATTTCTTTGCTGCTCAGATTACCCCCAGGGATTTGGTCAGACTGGGGGTAGGGCAACCCTATTTAATCCCTCTGCTGCCCGGGCAGTTAAAGCAGGATAGCACCGGCTATATCATTACCCCCAGGGGAGACAAGGTTCCCATAAAGCTATATAAGGGAGAGGAAAACAATTATCGCCCCTTGTGGGCCGGCAAATATCGATTTACTTTAAATGGCTTTACTTCCACCTTTATAGTAAATCCGGCTGAAGCGGAATCTCAAATTATGCCGTATAAGGCATCGTCATCAAGGGTTGTTTCGGCAAAAACCTGGCGGGTTTGGGGCGGCTATATAAAATTCCGGCATATCTGGGCCTTGCTGGCGCTGGGACTGGTCATTTTTGAATGGTGGTATCACCGGGAGAAGGTTGATGCCCTCTATTGATATAAGCCGACCCTATTTTCTGGTTTTACTCCTGGTATTGCCATACCTATGTATAATATATAAGCGCAGCCGCTATCCATTTGCTTCCAGCAGAAGTTGGTGGCAATTGCTTATAAGATGCTTAATGGTAATAGCCATCGTGCTGGGATTAGCTGAATTGCGAGTGAAAAATTCGCTGGAGCGCCTATGCGTAATCTTTGCCCTGGATATTTCACCCAGCATGCCCCAACAGGACATAATCCAGGCCCTGGATTGGATGAAAGATAAATTAGATGAGCGGGCATCGGGCGACATAGCGGGTTTAGTGGTGTTTGGTTCCAGGGCCGGGCCTATAGCTAAGCCCCAGGCTCATAACTGGGCAAAATATAGCGATAAGTTAAAGAAGCTGTTAGCCGGATTTCAAGCTCAGGATGGAAAATGGTCTACCGACATCGGTTCCGGGTTGGCATTGGCCGCCGGGCTATTCCCCGCCGACTATCAGCAAAGGCTGGTGTTGATTTCCGATGGGAATCATAATGCCGCTGATATATTACCGCAGTTGATGCAAACCCGGGCTGCCAATATCAGGGTTGATGTCTTACCGCTGGGCGGCCGGCATAATAAGGCGGATGTGTGGATAGCAGGGGTATCTGCGCAAGCTGAGGTTAAACCGGGGCAAGGGGTTGAGGTGGAGATAAGACTGGCCGGCCATCTTATCTCCGAGGCGGATTTACGGTTGTTTTTAGATGGCGAACCGGTGCAGGCGGTAAAGGTACGGTTGAAGGGTGGGGGAGGGCAACTGATAAGGTATCCGCTGAGGATTGATAAGCCGGGAGATTATTTGATTTCGGCCAGGATTTCAGCGGCTGAAGATACACAACCGGAAAATAATTACGGGGCCTGCTGGGTGAAGGTGTATCACCAGCCGCGCCTGCTATATATCAGCAATTCGCCAAGCTCACCCGGCCCATTGTTTACACAGCTTAAGCCACAATTGCCATTGGATGTTATCCCGCCGGCAGCCTTAGAGACAACCCCCTTACGTTACCGGAATTATGGGGCTATCATAATGGATAATATTTCCGCCTTCGACTTAAAACCGGCGCAACAGCAAATGTTAAAAGATTGGGTGCACGATCTGGGAAATGGGCTGGTGGTAATTGGGGGGAATAGTAGTTTCGGGGCCGGGGGGTATCTGGACACTCCGCTGGAGGAAATATTGCCGGTTGAAATGCAGGTAAAGGAGCGGGATCGCCATAAGAGTCTGGGGGTGGTGCTGGTATTGGATAAGTCAAAGAGTATGAACGGGATGGTGGGGGCACGTACCAAACTGGAATTGGCTATAGATGCGGCAACTGCCAGTCTGGATTGGTTCCAGAAACAGGATTTGGTGGGAGTGGTAGCTTTTGATACCAAGGCCAAAGCGGTGGTGCCGTTAACCCGCGGGGATAAAAAATCTCAAGTAATTGAAAAGATTAAAATGCTTGAAGCCGGAGGTAAAACCGATATTTATCCGGGATTGCGGTTGGCTGATAGCTGGCTGAAACAGGCTGAGGTCGATATAAAACATATTTTACTGCTATCAGACGGTAAATCGAAGGCCGCCGATTTTAATGCCCTGCTGGATAAGATTGCCGCTGATGGGATTACGGTGAGTGTGGTCGGGGTCGGGCCGGATTGTGATCGTGATTTGTTGAGCTTTATCTCTCAGCATGGGCAGGGCAGGTTATTTCTGACCAATGATTATAATAAATTACAGCGCATATTCTTTAAAGATTTACAAATTGCCACTCAATCGCTGTTGCGGGAAGGTCATACGCAGCCGCAAATAAAGAGCGATCATGAAATATTGGAGGGTATAGGAAAATCATTACCGGCGCTATATGGTTATGTAGCTACTATGCCCAAACGCGGTGCTCAGCAGTTGATAGAAAGCGCTGCCGGCGAACCTGTGTTGTCGATCTGGAATTATGGGCTGGGAAAAGCGGTGGCCTATACTTCCGACTCAGGGGATTGGATCAGGGACTGGCTGGCCTGGCCGCACTTTACTGCGCTATGGCATCAAATTCTGAATTGGGCCGGGGAGACCATAC
>JAJRUS010000078.1 GCA_024277675.1 bacterium
ACGCCGAGCAATCAACCCCCCTATCTGCTTCACGAAGACTTTGACCTGCTCCCCGTTCAGTCCGATGGTGTTACGTTCATTATCGGAAGATACTTAATCGACGAATGCGGCCTTAAACTTACCCGGGGTATAGGTAAGCGCCTCTACACTACCCGCTATGGGTGAGCGATTAATATGCACATTGAATATGGATAGAAAAATACTCACCTGGGTATACGGCTCATCAATGCCGTCCATTTGTACCTGCTTTATGACCACTACCTTGCCGTCCGCCGGGGAAACCACCGCCCCCGGTATATCAGGAATTACCCGTTTGGGATTCCTGAAAAAGAAAGCCACAAAACTGGCTAAAAACAGGTGCAAGCCCGTCAGGTAATACCTGCCAAACAACAACATGCCTAAGGCCACACAGGACAACACTATTACACCGCGGTATCCGTCAGGGGCAATGATTGACTCGCCAAGTTTACTTTCAGGTTTATTAGATATGCTCATATTTTCAGGCTGCATCCTGTTGTAGTTTAATCACTGGAATAGAAATTTTCCGGGCGGTTTTTTCCTTTTGCAGCATTACATCATCCATCTTTTCAGCTACTTTTGCCTCAAAGTATTTCTCCCCGCACTGATTACACACTCCAGCGGGAACATTCTCAATAAGAATGTACTTTTCTTTCCATTTTCTCATATAGCTGATGACCTCCTCTTCCACAACGCCACCACAAAAGTAACAATCAGCAAAATCATGCTTACTCATTTACATTTGCCCTTTCTGTTGATGATATCCATTTGGGTTTTTGTGGCCGGTAAGTAGTTATAATTCTTATGGGAAAGCCTTCTTCATACCCACAGACCACATGAATTGGCTTATTATCCAAAGACAAACCACATATAAGACAACTTTTACCTCTTGGGTCGTGTGGATAATTCTCTACAACCTGCCCATTTATTAGAGCATTTTTGATATCTTTTAAGGAAATATCCTCTTCCTCACGCTCTTTTTCTGCATGATGTGTCGTTTCATAATTGCCATCCCTCAACTGCTTCCTGATGTGGTCTGATATTTTGTGCTTCATTATCCTCCCATTAATCAATATTGTTGAAGGGTTGGCTCTTGAAGTCTATTTCTTAAGCCAGCTCATCATGCCGCGCAGCTTCTTGCCGACTACCTCTATCGGATGTATGGCTTCTTTCCTTCTCAGCATATCAAAGGAAGCCCGGTTGGCCTGATTCTCCAGAATCCACTCGGTAGCAAATTTACCGGTCTGAATCTCATCCAGAATAGTTTTCATTTCCCGGCGTACTTTTTTATTAATGATGCGCTTACCACGCGTAATATCGCCATATTCGGCAGTATCGCTGATCGAATAACGCATACCGCTTATACCCTGCTCATATATCAGATCCACGATCAGCTTTAATTCATGCAGACATTCAAAATAGGCGATCTCCGGCTGATAACCGGCCTCCACCAGCGTCTCAAAACCAGCCTGAATCAAAGCGGAAGCTCCACCACATAAAACCACCTGCTCACCGAACAAATCGGTTTCGGTCTCCTCGGCAAAGGTAGTTTCAATCACCCCGGCCCGGGTACCGCCAACCCCCTTGGCATAAGCCAGCGCCAACTCCATCGCCTTCCCGGTAGCATCCTGATATACCGCCACCAGACAAGGCACCCCGAAATCCTCGGTATACACCCGGCGCACCAAATGCCCCGGCCCCTTGGGGGCTACCATAAACACATCCACCTCCGGGGGGGGGGTAATCTGGGAGTAATGGATATTAAAGCCGTGCGAAAAACAGAGCGCATTTCCCGGCTTTAGATGTGGTTCAATCTCAGCCTTGTATACCGCTGCCTGAGAGGTATCCGGCACCAGTATTTGTATTATATCGGCTGCCGCAGCCGCATCAGAAACGCTCATCACCTTTAAACCATCGGCTTCAGCCTGTTTCCATGATTTACTCCCCTGCCTTAAGCCTACCACTACCGACAGCCCGCTATCCTGTAAATTCTGCGCCTGGGCATGCCCCTGGCTGCCATAACCGATTACCGCAATGCTCTTACCCTTAAGCGCCCCCAATTGAGCGTCTTTATCATAATATATTTTAGCCATTTCTCTCCCCTGTTTTAAGTTTCCTATGCGTTTTCTGTCGTGTTTGTTTATAATTTGCAGGTAGGTTACACCTTAATGCTTTTACTGCCGCGCCCCATGCAAACCCTGCCGGTGCGGGCGATCTCCTTAATGCCAAAGGGTACCAGCAAATTAATAAGCGCCTTTATTTTATTCTCATCACCGGTGATTTCGATAGTGTAAGTCTCCGGCCCCACATCCACAATCTTGCCGCGAAATATATCGGTAATACTGAGTATCTCAGCCCGGTCCCGCTGGTTGGCAACTACCTTGACCAGCACCAGTTCACGCCCTACATGCTCTTCCTTGCTAAGATCGACCACCCGGATTACATTGATCAGCTTGTTGAGCTGCTTCATTACCTGCTCTAAAATGCGGTCATCCCCCCTTACCACAATGGTCATTCGTGAAACATCCGGATCAATAGTCTCTCCCACTGATAGACTGTCAATATTAAAACCCCGACCGGAAAACAACCCCGCAATTCTAGCCAATACTCCAAACTGATTTTCAACCAACACTGATATGGAATGGCGCATATTTAGCCTTTGCCTTTCTTAATATTGATATTATGTACTTCGGTATTGTGGCGATGCTCGATTAAATCAAGCCCAAGCTTATCTATTTTTGTATCCAGCCTATCCACTTTATACTCAACGCCAGCTATCTTCGCATCCAGTCTCTCCTCCATTCGCTCCATCTTTTCAGCCAACATTCGGTGGCCCTCAGCCACAATTTGGATTTTATCCCCTAACCCTTCAGCCACTACCCCAAAGCGGAAATCCTCGGCAATTTCTTTGCTGAATTCTTTTATATCTTGCTTGGTAGCAAACCCCTGCTCAGCCATGATAGTTTACCTTTACTTTTAAGCTAATTTTTCAAGGTACTCTGGCGTTTTACACCAGTATCATATCCTTAAGCGCACCACCGGCCGGCACCATGGGGGCCACATTTTCCTCCGGGTCCACCCGGAAATCCATCACCACCGGTTTGTTTGTATTCAGGGCCTGCTCGATTACCGGGGCCACCTCTTCTGGTTTCTCAGCCCTTAAGCCCACCGCCCCAAAGGCTTCGGCCAATTTAACGAAATCAGGCGCACAATGTATGCAGGTGGAGGAGTAGCGCTTGTTAAAAAACAATTGCTGCCATTGCCGCACCATGCCTAAGAAGCGATTATTTAAAATAGCCACTTTCACCGGCAAGCGATACTGCACTACTGTAATCAGCTCCTGCAAATTCATCTGGAAGCTGCCGTCCCCGGCAATATCGATTACCACCCGGTCCGGGTTACCCATCTGCGCCCCGATTGCCGCCGGGAACCCATAGCCAATAGTGCCCAATCCGCCGGAGGACAAAAAACTGCGGGGGTTGGCGAATTTATAGAATTGTGCCGCCCACATCTGGTTCTGGCCCACCTCAGTAGTAATAATGGCCTCTCCCTTAGTTATGCGATAAAGCTCTTCCACCACAAACTGGGGTTTTATTTTGCCGCTTTTCTTATTATATTTCAGCGGATGTTCTTTTTTCCACTGCTCAATTTTAGTCAACCAGTCTCTTGTCTGGGGGGGAGCCTTAAGCTGCTTTAGTTCCTTATTTAATTCAGCCAACACATTCTTAGCATCCCCCACAATCGGCAGATCAACCTTC
The DNA here is from genome assembly GCA_024277675.1 of bacterium. GTDB lineage: Bacteria > SZUA-182 > SZUA-182 > SZUA-191 > JAJRXT01 > JAJRUS01. The sequence goes on from JAJRUS010000078.1 coordinate 3,777, forward strand.
ACATTCTTACTGATGGATGAAGGATCTATATCAATGTGGATAATTTTGGCATGCGGCGCAAATTCGCTGATTTTACCCGTCACCCGATCATCAAAACGAGCGCCGATAGCTATAATCAAATCCGAGTCGGTAATTGCATTATTGGCATACCAGGTACCGTGCATCCCCAACATACCCAAGAACAGGGGATTGGTACCGGGAAAGCCTCCCAGCCCCAGCAAGGTGTTGGTTACCGGAATCCGGGTCAGCTCAGCCAATTTCAGCAACTCCTTATGGCAGCCGGAAATGATGACTCCCCCGCCGGTATACAACACCGGACGTTTGGCCTTTACTATCTCTTGGGCCACCTTTTTTATCTGGCCCAGATGCCCGCTATATGTGGGATTATAGCCTTTTAATTGCACTTTATTCGGATATGGGCGGTCTGTTTTGGCTGACATTATATCCTTAGGCAAATCAACCACCACCGGCCCCGGCCTGCCGGTAGAAGCAATATAAAACGCCTCTTTCAACACCCGCGGCAGATCATCCACATCTTTTACCAGGTAATTATGCTTAGTGACCGGGCGGGTAATACCCACAATATCGGCTTCCTGAAAGGCATCATTACCGATCATGGGAGTGGGCACCTGTCCGGTAAAAACTACCATAGGGATTGAATCCATATAGGCGGTAGCTATCCCGGTAACCGTATTGGTGGCTCCCGGCCCGGAGGTCACCAGACACACCCCGGTCTTGCCGGTAGAACGGGCATAGGCATCGGCGGCATGGGCGGCTGCCTGCTCATGGCGGGTAAGTATATGTTTTATTTCAGAGCCGAACAACTCATCATATATCTGCAATACCGCCCCACCCGGAAAGCCAAAAATAACCTCCACCTTCTCATTATACAAACATTCAATAAATACTTCAGCGCCAGTGCGTTTCAATCTGTTCTCCCTTGTTATTAAACTAATTCCATTCCTAGTTTTATTCTCTATCTAACATCCTTTTTATTCTATATTTGCCATACCTGTAATCCCAATATATTAAATCATAGATACAAGGCTTGGTTGAGTTTGCGAAACCCAATATTGTTGTCCCTACGCCAAGGCCAGCCGTCGCCCTTTGGGTTCCGGAACAGGATCGCCGAATTCCTCAGCCGTTTTTATCCAGAGGGACATGGCTTCCCTAATATTTTTTAATGCCTCATCCTGAGTGTTTCCATGGGCCGCACACCCTGAAAGCTCCGGCGCCTCAGCAATGAAGGCGTTATCTTCATTGCTCCAATAAAGTATGATTTCATATTTGTCCACTAGCCTTCATCTCCTATCCGGTATCTTAAAAGCATTTGACGTACCTGTTTTACTTGATAGGGCTTCGCTTTATTGCCATCTCTTTGAA
>JAJRUS010000079.1 GCA_024277675.1 bacterium
CTTTTTGACAGAGGAAATTACGGCCTGGAATAATGAACGCAACGAGAAAAAAGCTGTCGCTAACTGGCGCTTTACAACAGATGACGCAAGAATAAAACTGCGCAAACTATACCCGACAATTTAAAATGGATGCTGTACTAGCAGCATGCTGGAAGAAAGCGCTACTGAGGTAGTCTGGCGGTATAACGGGCGCTCCCAGATAGAAAACCATATCAAGGAGCTAAAGGCTGGATTCGGGATGGATAGTTTGCCCAGTGGGGATTTTGCCGCCAACGCGGTCTACTTTGGGATAGGCATCATGAGCTACAACCTGTTTATGGCGAGTAAGCTTTTGATTATGCCCGATGGCTGGAAAAACAAGAACATAAAGAGTATCAGGTGGCTAATGGTAGAGGTGGCCGGTAAGCTGATAACCCATGGCCGGCGGATGATCCTGAAGCTGGCTGCCAGCATAGAAAAGTACAGGATATATTTGGAAATGAGGCGGCGCATATATGCACTGGCGCTGGAATAACGAGGACAAACTGAAGGTTTGAATACTAAAAAGCGAGGGAGTGGTATGTAAAGAAAGGCTATTTTAATACCCGACGGGGCTGTTTGGCTCCGGTAGGCGGTCAACTGAGGACATGTTGAGGCAAAATCAACATCTTCTCTTGTCAAAACTCTCTTAAAAAGGATTGATGGGAAGTGCAAAAAAGGCAATGTCTATTTTTGGGTACCTTTTTCCCCTTGAAGATGATGGGTAAGCAGAGTATTATAGTTGAACCCGTTGATAGTTCTTTTTGTTCTATCATGCAATAGATAAATAGGCGAAATCGGATAGGAAAATGTTAAATAAAGCCAACTTACCCCTAAAGACGATTTTCCCCAGTCCCCTTACCATCCCTGCCCAAACTCCCCCCATTTCTACTGACAATAAAATTGATATCGCCACTAACTCCAATTTGGAAATGTTTTTAGGAGAATTAGCTGGGGTAGTAGAAAGACTAAGCGAGGACATCAGCCGATGTCATGAACAATCCAGGGAGAATATAGCATTTCAGGAGAACTTTACTTACCGGCAGAAGCCAGCAAAACCTACTGATCTTCATAAGTTTTTAGTAGAGACAATGTATGTTTTGTTAAATAGGCTTCTGCTTGTCTTTGTCTGTCAGGATAAGGGTCTCATAAATAAGGAAGAGTTAGAAGATAAAAGCTATGGGGATTGTTTGGCTGTATTTAAGAAGATAGAAAAAATTTACCCACACCTTTTTGAGGCAGAGGTTTATGATTGGTACTCCCCTGCTACTGAAATTATGAGAGCGATAAGCCGGCTCTTTTCCCGATACAATTTTTGCAGAATCAATATGGATGTTGTTGGTCACCTATACCAATTTTATATCCAACGGGAAGAGCGCAAGAAACTGGGACAGTTCTATACGCCGGCGATAATCATTGACGAAATTTTGGATGCGGTAGGCTATTGTCCTGAAAACCATATCGAACAAGCTACCATCTTTGATCCAGCCTTCGGCACTGGCGGTTTTCTGGTGCGGGCCTGCCATCGATTGCTACAAAGGTGTGCCAAGCTGGGGCTTTCTCCTCAAGCTACCCTACACACGGTTTACAATAATATCTATGGCTTCGAGATAAATCCATTTTCAGTATACTTGGCCGAAACCAACCTGCTTATCCAACTATTAGATGTAATTGCCCAGATAAGGGTTACTGAGCCTGGTTTTACCGTTCCCCGTTTCAATTTATTTCGCACCGACTCTATTGCCAATCTTACTGGTCAGGACACTCTATTTGTCAAGGAGGATGTCCCCCTGGTCTCCCAAATAAAGTGGCGTCAAGGAAAATTTGCCAAGGGATTTGATTATATTGTTACCAATCCCCCCTATGCCAAGAATGGCGAGATCAATAACACTCAGAAATACTTCTTCCGAGAGTCTATCTATGGCCATAATAATCTGTATGGCCTGTTTCTGCACTTAGGGATATTGTTTCTCAAGGATGGCGGCCGTCTGGGCTATATTATCCCTGAATCCATGAAGTCCGGCCTATATTTTAAGAAACTCCGGCAGTTCATCCTGAACCACTGCCAGATAGAAAGCTTTATTACCTTTGATTCCAGGGTGGAAAACTTTGCAGATGTGCTCCAGGGGGTAATGATTATCTGCCTTAAGAAAGGAGCAGATAAGGCAGCCCAGGTAAGTATTAAGAATGTGCGTAATAAGAACTTCCTGGAGGGCAATGGACAACTACCTCAATTAACCATTGATTCAAAGCAGGTAGTCAGGCGGATAGGGAATGAAGTCTACTTTGTCATTTCCCACAATAAGCTGGCTTATAGCATATGTGATAAGTTGTTTAAGAATGGTCTGCCACTTACCTCCCCGGAGGTGGGATTTAAAGCCAAGACGGGTCAGATTGTCTGGAATCGGTTAAAGGGCCACTTTATGGAAGATGAAGGGTCTGATACCCGCCCCATGCTTTGGGCCAATAACATCAAGAAATTTGGTTTCTGCTTCTCCGGTGATAAATCCAGTCAGAAGAAATGGATCAGGGTGGACTCTGCCACTCAAGGTTTAATGATCAAGGGAAAGATTATCCTGGTCAAACGTATCACCGCCAAGGAACAGAGCCGGCGCATTACGGCCACCATTCCCTATCCCCTGTATGAAGCCGGTTACCAGGAATATTTTCTGGAGAACCATGCCAATTTCATTGTTAAGGAAAACTCTGCCAGCCCCATTGAATACGAATATATCCTGGCTCACTTAAATTCCAAGCTCTACGACTATGTTTTCCGCCAGGTGAATGGCAACACCCAAGTCTCCGCCAGTGAACTTAATGTGTTCCCTATAAATATCTATGCTGATCAAGACCCGGTGATAAAAATTATAAAGAACATCTTACATCTAAAGGAAAGTAATGGTAACATCAATGTACTGGAATTAGAACAAACCATTGATGATTTAATTTTTAATATTTATGGGTTAAGCAGGGAGGAGAAGGAGGCGATTTTGAAAGAGCGAATTGACTAACCTGGCAGCTTATATTCGATAATTCCTTCGGGGATTTCAGCTAACCATATCTTTGTATTCCAGGCGATAAATCGGCAAAAGCGGGCAAAGCTCTTACGATCCAGAAAACAGCTAACAAACTCAATTTTAATCTCTCCGGCAAGGTTGCCTAAAATCCCTTCAATTTCTTGCTTGCGCAGCTCTTCTATGGGGCCAACACTGGTTACCGCCTCTAACGCATAAATCCTCTTCTTTGCAAGAGAGTAAAAGATAATGTCGGGCAATTTTTGGTGCTCACTTAAGCTTAAGCCAATTTTTCCCAATTCGGGTTTATTCATATATCTGGTTTTGTGCTGAGTATCACTCAGATAAAGAAGCACAGGGGCTTTGATGAAGTGCTGGGCAAAGGACTCTACTATCTCCTTTTGCAGGAGGTTGTGTTTGCCAGGGCTTAAGCCTATCTGCTGGCCAGTGGGTAAGGTAATTTTTACCTTGTGGGACAAATCAAATTTACGTTCCTTAGCCAGAAGGCCTTGGTTTTTGTTCAGCCAGGTGGAAACCAGGGGAGATAGTGTTTCTGGTTTGTCTATGGCCTCCAGCATCTGGATGAAGTCAGGGGCAAGGACATAGTTGGTATTTCCTGAATTAGTGGGACGGAATTTGTCATCCGGGTTGCAAATAGCTAATCTGTGGTTAACTAAACGCTTGAGAGAAGACTTTCGCAGGGACTCTCGGGTGTTTTCGGCATAATTCTTACTAAGATCACTACGGGCATAATTTAGGATATCGTGGATTCGGGCTCCATCCCGTAAGCGCTGGCAATGCTTGAGCAGACCCTGGCGTAGTTTGGTATCAAGCATAGCTATAACACAGATGGCTGTTTGTTCCGTAATAAACCGTTCGGGGAAATGAAGGCTGGAAAGTAGTTCTTTTATCTTCTCTAACATGGAAATGTATTTTAGCAGAAATTCACGAATACACAAGGAAAACTCTTTTTTACAATGAGCAAAGAACGAGTTGATTTAAAGGGTAAACTATATAAGGGGTTGTCGCTTAATTCAGTTTTTTAAAAAAGGGGCGAAAAAACCCCTTAGCAACCAATTTGCATTTCTACAACATCTCAATTTTTCGCTTGATTTGTGTTTATTATCCCTGTTTTTTTATTTAATC
>JAJRUS010000080.1 GCA_024277675.1 bacterium
ATAGCCCCAGCATGCCTAAAACTAAAAAACTGATGCTAACGAATCCATGGCGTTTGGCTGTTGAGCTTAAAGGATGATCCATTTTGTTTCCTTATATGAATTTCAAATAAAATAGCATATGCTCAATGGTTTTTCAACACACCTGACGGCTGAGCCGTGGACAATTCTAAGTAGCAATAACTATAAACCACCTTGCAGGGGAGGCCCTGGCGGTCTCCCGATATTCGAGCGGCAACAGTAAAACTGTTTACGATTCATATGCTTTCCCCAAAAACCTGTTTTTATTTTTAGTGGGAATAACCAGGTGCATATTTAAATCTTATTAATAAAAGGTAACATGCACCGGGGAGTAGGATATTTTTTTAAGGGAGCGTTTATTTTTTACACCCCGGTGCTCCCTTAAATATTGTGAGGTGATTCATAAGGTGAAGACATTATATCGTTGCGAGTTTTTTTATTTAAAGGAGATAGATTTTTCGATTAAAGGAGAATTACCCGTTTATTCCTGTGAGCGTGGGCACGACCTTAACACTGAGTGCAATAGATGTTGTCCGGACTTTAAACAGATTCAAAAACCAGCAAAGCACGCAGGCCTGGTCAAATAGCAATATGCTAAGCAGTAGAATCTTCTAAAGTCCTACCCGCCGCCTGACCTTTGGTTCCTGTTTTAAAACCTATTTTTTCTTTGGGTTTTTCTTCCTGGATTATAAGCTGTTTAATGGCGTCAAAAACCATTTTAAATTGCTGGTCATATTTAGCCTCCATAGCCTCAATCTTTTTTCTCAAGTCCGCATGAGTGGCCAGCATTTCTCTTAGTTTGGTAAAAGCCCGTATAATCTGGATATTTACCTGGATTGCCCTTTCGCTATTAAGAACGCCTGAAAGCATAGCAACACCATAATCGGTAAAAACACAGGGCATGTATTTAGGGTGCTTGCCCCTGCCCTTTAAGATCACAATTTGTGACCTTAAAGCTATCCGGTTGATTATTCGTTTGCTTGGCACTGGTATAAGTTCTTTGCCTGTCATGCGGATATTCTATCAGCTTTCTAAAATAAATAAAACTGTTTTATGTTCCAATAAGATGTCAGATCGGCCAGGTATTTAAATGCCCCTACTTGAGTCGTGTTTGAGAATAAATCGGCTGTATAGTGACTCTTAATAGGAAACGGGGGTGTTTTGCAGGGGAATTGAAAAAATAATCAGCCGGGCAACTCGTAAATAACAACTATACAGCATAAATGAAAGTAAATATATGTAACGTGGCATGTATATTGCTTTCTGGTATTGTAGGGTAAAAGTAAGTCTTTGGGTTTCCTTGAAACACTGATGATGGAGGGGAAAATGAAGCAGAGCGATAAGTTTTGGGAATATAAACTACAGCAAGAGTCAAGGCTATTAGAATTACTGGGATGTGTTATGTTGGTAATCACCATAACCTACATTCTGGTAAAAGCAGTAATAATGGGTTAATTCCCCGATTTTTTTCCAACCAATCCGTGCATTCTTATAACCGCAAGTCGCTGCCCTTGGTTTCTTATCTAAGCGCCAGGCGGCGATTTACCTACATAGTGGCCGGTCTATAATTAGTCTGGCTTAAAGCGTCAGTAACCCCACCCATAGATATTAGCCGGCGCCAGCGCCCGTTTTAAAAAATCCTGTATAACTTTATGAATAGATAGGCTTATTTGTCTCTACTATTGACAAGTAAGCGATTAGCGAATAGAATAATGTCCTATAATCATAAAAACACATGATATGTGTAAGCCCGCGGGCCTGAAAGAGTGGGAGGGTGCGTGTTTATAAGTTTCGAAGGGGGGGAAGGCGCAGGTAAGACTACCCAGGCCAAAAAGCTGGTTTGCTATCTTAAAGCTTCAGGCTACCGGGTTATTTATACCAGGGAACCGGGAGGTACCGCTTTAGGCGGTAAGCTCAGGCATGTATTGCAAGATTCAGCTTCAGCGGTCACTCCGTTGGCAGAGCTTTTGCTCTATGCGGCTGATCGCGCCCAGCATGTTGAACAGGTTATCATCCCGGCGCTTAGGGCTGAAGAAATAGTGGTGTGTGATCGTTATTGCGATGCCGGGGTGGCTTATCAGGGTTATGGCCGGGGACTGGAGTTGGATATGATCGAGCGAATTAACCGTTGGGCCGTTCAGGGCATTTTACCCGATTTGACTATTTTGCTGGATATAGCGCCTGAGGCTGGATTAGCGCGGATAATGAGTGACAAAAAGCCGCTGGACCGGCTTGAAAGGGAGCAATTGGATTTCCATCAGCGGGTAAGAGCCGGTTATCTTAAGCTGGCCGCCCAGCAACCCCGGCGTTTCAGGGTTATCGATGCAAACCGGGATGTGCCGGTGGTTAGCGAGCATATTTTAAATGAAATTAAGCCCTTACTACTATCCCCGGCAGTCGGGACATATTAACCGGTAAAACCCCGAACAATCGGGATTTATTAACCGATAAAATAATAATCACTCGATAATTTTAAATTTTATAATGAATATGGTACGAAACACCTAACCCATGAGGTGAATTACTAAAAGATGCCAAACTTATTGGTGATAAAATGTGAGCGGGGCTATGGGCTACAGCGATGCGTAGTTCCCGAAACTGAGCTTAAGTTGAGGGATGCTTGTATCGTCCACACCAAAAAAGGGCAGTTTTTCGGCCATTTAATCAAGGGGCCAATCCCTATAGAGGATACCGCTACCATTAAAGGTTGCTGCAAATTGTTGCGTAAAGCCACGCCGGAGGATATTAAGCGGCACCAGGAAAATAAGGAGTTGGAGCAGCAGGCTCTTTTGGTATGTGCTCAGAAAATTCAGCAACGTAAGCTCGCTATGAAGTTGATAGATGCAAAGTATATGTTCGATCGCAGCAAAGCCACCTTTTATTTTACAGCTGAGGGCCGGATAGATTTCAGGGAATTAGTGAAGGATTTAGCTTATGAATTCAGGATGCGGATTGAAATGAAGCAGGTTGGCGTAAGGGATGAGGCCAAGCTTCTGGGGGGACATGGTTGCTGCGGTTTAGCGCTATGTTGCAATAGATTTTTAGAAAATTTTGAACCGGTTTCCATCCGTATGGCTAAAGTCCAAAGCCTGACCCTGGATCCCAACAAGATTTCAGGGGTGTGCGGGCGGCTAATGTGTTGTCTGGCATATGAATATGCCAATTATGAAGAACAGCGTAAAAAATTCCCTAAAATCGGCCAGAAAGTAGTGATTAATGGAGAGACCGGTAAGATAAAGAACCTGGATGTTTTGCAGGAGATAGCTCGGGTGGAATTTCCTGATGGCCGGATAATTGATATTAACCCTCAAGAACTGCTTAAGCTGGGAGCCCGAAGCTAAATGAAAATAGTTATGGTGAAAAAACTTATGGAGGATGGGCTGGAGTGTAAGAAATGCCAGGAGGTTTCAGCCCGGCTTAAATTAAATGATGAGCTGCAATATATTGATGAGATTATCTGGGCGGATGTCAATGACCCGGAATCAGCAGGCTATAAGGTAGCTGGTGAATACGGGATTGATATAGCCCCGTTTTTTGTGGTGGATGATAATGGAAAAACCACGCTTTATAAAACATATCTTGAACTAAAAAAGAAAGTGTTTAATAAAGAACCGGCGGCAGAAGATATTGAAATTGAGGAAAAGCGCAAACCAAAAGTCGATCCGGATGAGGATTTGTATTTGATATAGTCGATTTAAAAAATGAATAAATTAAATTTAAGCTGAAAGAGGGTGAAATTATTTGTCTTATGTGCTGGGGTTGAAATGTCGCGAGTGTGGTAAGGAGTACGAGAAAGAGCCTATCTACGTGTGCGAATTCTGCTTTGGCCCGTTGGAGGTGGTCTACGACTATCAGGCGATTGGTAAGACGCTGACCAGGCAGCTCATTAGCTCCAGGGAACACAGCTTGTGGCGTTATCGGGAATTACTGCCTATAGACGGTGAGCCTGCGGTAGGGCTTTATTCCGGCTATACTCCGCTGGTCAGGGCGCATAGGCTGGCTGATGAATTGGGCGTCAGCCGGTTATATATAAAGGATGATTCAGTATGTCACCCCACTTTTTCCTTTAAGGATCGGGTGGTGGCGGTGGCGCTGTCCAAGGCCAGGGAGTTCGGTTTCGACACGGTGGCTTGTGCGTCTACCGGTAACCTGGGCAATGCGGTTTCGGCCCATGCGGCCCAGTCGCAGTTTAATGGTTACATTTTCATCCCGGCTGATCTGGAACTGGGAAAGGTCGTCGGTTCACTCATCTATGCCCCGCATTTAGTGGCGGTGGAAGGTAACTATGATGAGGTAAACCGGCTGTGCTCTGAAATAGCCCAAGGTTATGAGTGGGCCTTTGTGAATATAAACCTGCGCCCCTTTTATGCCGAAGGCTCCAAAACATATGGGTTTGAAATTGCAGAACAGTTGGGCTGGACATATCCGGATCATATCGTGGTGCCGGCCGCCAGTGGCTCGTTGATTACCAAAATCTGGAAGGGCTTCGATGAGCTTTATAAATTGGGCTTAACCGATAATCCACCCCAAACCTCGGTATATGCGGCTCAGGGCAAGGGTTGTGCCCCGATTGTCACTGCCATCAAGCAAAATCAGGATGCCATTCGTCCGGTAAGACCGGTAACCATTGCCAAGTCGCTGGCTATCGGCAATCCGGCTGACGGCTACTATAGCTTGCAGGTAGTTAAGGAAAGCGGGGGGTATGGCGAAGAGGTCACCAATGAGGAAATTATCGAGGGTATAAAACTGCTGGCCCAGACGGAAGGTATATTCACCGAAACCGCCGGCGGGGTGACGGTGGCGGTGACCAGGAAGCTGATAGAACAGGGTCGTATTCCCCGTAATGAATCCATCGTTATCTGTATCACCGGTAATGGACTGAAAACTATGGATGCGGTAGCGGCCAATATCGGTAAACCGATAGAAATAGAACCGAATCTGGCTTCATTTGAGAAACATGTAATGGGGGAGGGATAAATCCCCCTCTTTTAAAGTATGCTTTCGTAGATTTAGAGTTTTGAGCAGGTGTTTTAGATTGATAGAGGTTAATAAGAAAAGGGGGTCATGTCCCCAAGGAGGTGATAAAAGTTGCCCGTTAAAGTTAGAATCCCTACTCCTTTGCAGAAGCTGGTCGATAAACAGGCTGAGGTGAGTCTCGAGGGGGAGAATATTATTGGCTTGATTAATAATATGGAAACCCGGTATCCCGGCATTAAGGAAAGAATCTGTGATGAACATGATAAGCTGCGCCGATTCGTTAATGTTTATCTAAATGGAGAGGATATCCGCTTTATGGATGCTGAGCAGACCAAACTTAAATCCGGTGATGAAATATCAATTATTCCGGCTATTGCCGGTGGTTGATGCACTGGATAATTATATATAGGGCACCCTATAATCTTAGGAGCGTAAATGAAAAAAGAAACGGTGGCTGTTGCATTAGCCGGTTTGGTGTTGGGCTTTGTAATGGGCCTGGTTACGCCAAAGTTGTTTAACCATCAAACCATAACCGGTGAACGCCCATATACTCCCCAGACGCCGCCGGCTGATATGCCGGCCCAACAACCTACAGTGGATCAGTTCGAGCATGCTATAAAGGAATACAAAACCCTGTTGGATACCGATCCCAAGAACGTGGAAGCCTGGTTTCAATTGGGGAATATATATTATGGGGTTCAAGAAAATCAGCAGGCGGTAGAGTACTATAATAAGGCCCTGGAAATTGAACCCCAGCATATTGCAGTACTCACCCAATTGGGCAATCTGTATTTTGATATCAAACAATATCAAAAAGCGGTAGATTGTTATCAGCGAGTGTTGGCGGTAGATCCGACTATTGCTGATGTCAGGGTGGATATGGCGGTGATGTATCGGCGATTGAAACAGCCTGATAAAGCTATTGCGGAACTCAAAAAAGTCATTAAAGAAACCCCCGGGCATGCCACGGCCCGCATAAATCTGGGTATTATCCTGCGAGATGACAAACATGACTATCAGGGGGCCATTGCTGCCTGGCAGGAATTCCTGGATAATTTTCCCGATCATCCAATGATTCCCAGGGTTAAAGAATGGATACAAAAAACTAAGGGGTTATTATAAAAACTATGCTGCGCTATCTGACTGCCGGCGAATCACATGGACCCGGCTTAACCGCTATTCTGGAGGGCATTCCGGCCGGTTTGCCGCTTACCCAGGATCATATTGACCTGGAATTGGCCCGCCGCCAGCTTGGTTATGGTCGTGGGGGGCGCATGAAAATAGAGCAGGACCGGGCGGAGATCACCTCCGGGGTGCGGGCTGGATATACCCTGGGCAGCCCGATTACTCTGAACATAGCCAATAAAGACTGGAAAAACTGGCAACAGATTATGGCCATAGAAGCCGGGGCCGGTATTACTGAAGCGATTACCCAACCTCGTCCGGGACATGCCGATCTGGCGGGAGGATTGAAGTATGCCCAGCGTGATTTGCGGAATATACTGGAACGCTCCAGCGCCCGTGAAACTGCGGCCAGAGTGGCGGTAGGTGCGGTGTGTAAACAACTGCTGCATTGCTTCTATATAACCATCATCAGTCATGTGGTGGAAATTGGAAATGTGGGAGCTGATTCTGGCGTCTTGACTCCGCTGCAAATTATGGAAGCCGCCGAAAAATCGTCCGTAAGATGCGCCGATCAAAAGGCGACTGGCCAAATGATGAAAGCCATAGATCAGGCTAAGGCCGATGGAGATAGTGTGGGTGGGATATTCGAGGTGATCGCCACCAACCTGCCGGTGGGCCTGGGGAGTCATGTGCATTGGGAACGAAAGCTGGATGCCCGGTTAGCCGGGGCATTGATGAGTATCCAGGCCATTAATGGAGTGGAAGTGGGCTTAGGCTTTGAAGCCAGTCGCCGTTTTGGTTCCCAGGTTCACGATGAGCTTTTCTATGATACCAACCAACATGGATTCTATCGTAAAACCAACACCGCCGGTGGGATAGAAGGCGGAATGAGCAATGGGGAAAATATTGTAATGCGGGCCGCCATGAAGCCTATTCCTACCTTAAGAAAGCCGCTTTCCTCAGTGGATATAATAACTAAAAAACCGTTCCCGGCGGCCAGAGAACGGGCTGATATTTGTGCGGTACCCGCTGCCGGAGTGATTGGCGAGGCGGTAGTGGCCTTCGAACTTGCCCAGGCTGTATGTGAGAAATTCGGCGGTGATTCTTTAGCAGAGATCAAGCGGAATTATATGGGCTATATGGAGCAGGTAGAGAAGTTTTAGGGGGACGAAGTCCCCTTTGATTAAAGCCGGCGGTTGCCCGCCAATATGAATAAGGAAATGCGAGGAAAATGGCCCGACAATACAAAAGAGCCAGGCGGGTGGGGGAGCTTATCCACCAGGAGATCTGCCGGATATTGCTGCGTCAGATCGGCGATCCCCGGTTAAAACAATTGACTATAACCCGGATTAAGTTAAGTGATGATTTACGTTGTGCTAAAGTGTATGTAAGCCTGCTGGGGGATGAAGATCAAATCTCCCAGGCCATGCAGGGCTTAGATAAGGCCAAGCGGTTTATCCGGGGAGAGTTGGGGCGTAATCTTAAACTGCGCTATATTCCTGAGCTAACCTTCGAAAACGATGAATCGATTGCTTACGGTTTCCATATAAATGAGGTATTATGCGAGTTGAAGGGAAAGGGGGAATTGTAATAAATACAATTCAGGATCAAATTTACCAGGCAGCAGTTTCGGCTTCCAGACCGTTAATTACTTCCCATATAAATTCGGATGGGGATGCCATCGGTTCACAACTGGCGCTATATGGGGCGCTTACTCAATTGGGAAGACCGGTGACTATAATTAATACCAGTCCGCTGCCGGAGGTGTATTGCTTTTTACCGCATGCTGAGGTAATTCAGCATTCAGAGAGCATAAACGGCGACTTCGATGTAGTGTTTATACTGGATTGTGCCGATTTGAATCGAGTGGGAAAATTGGCGATTCCGAACCGGGCGACCGTAATAAATATTGATCATCATTATCAAGGCGAGCTTTTTGGAAATTTAAACTGGTGCCGTGAAGAGGCCTGTTCCACCGCTGAATTAGTTTATGAATTGATTAAGGAGTGGGACATAGAGTTGAATGCCGCCATAGCCACCAATATATATACGGGAATCCTTACTGATACCGGCAGTTTCCATTTTGATAATACCAGTTCACAAAGCCTTAAACTGGCCGCTCAACTGGTGGATTTAGGGGTTAATCCCCGCTATGTAGCCGAGCAGCTTTATGAAAACATGCCAGCTTCGACCCTGAAGCTGCTGGCATATGGCTTAGAGGAAATGGAACTAAGCGCTGAGGGCCAGGTAGCCAGCCTGGTCATTACCCGGAAGCTGCTTGAACAGAGTGGGGCCAAGGCGTGGGAGACAGATAATTTTATTAATTATCCTAAATCATTAAAAGGGGTGCGGGTGGCCATATTATTTCAACAAATAGGAGATGATTACTATAAGGTATCAATGCGCTCCAAGGGCGAGGTGAATGTGGCTCAACTGGCTCAAAAATTCAATGGAGGCGGGCATTACCATGCCGCCGGCTGTCGTATCAGGGGTAGCCTGGCCGAGGTGAAACAAAGGGTTGTCGATTTGGCGCATAATTATTCAGCCGGTTTATAATAAGACACTGTAATATTAACCTCCCCGGGAAAACCAACTGCTGAATTTAAAGGGGTTATTTATTCACCCGGATAATTTGGATTAAAGATATTTATACTGGATCAGCTCTAACAACTTTTTGTCCAAGGAGGTTTAAACGTATGAATCTAAAACAGTTGCTGTTTCAAAAGTATGCTGCTGAAGGGCGCGACAGGCTGGTGGCTGAACTAAAGCAAACCCATGAACCCAAGAAGGGGGATCGCTTCCATATCACTGGAATTACTTATGAAGTTGGCCAGATAGTTCCGGTTGAAAACGGGATGGAGTTTGAGATCAGTTCCAAGATTCCGATAGAAGAGCTGTCAGGAAAACAAACGCCAGCTAAGTTTTTTAAAGCCATTGAAAAGTTTTGTGATAAATCTTCCAAAAAGCCCGAATATGCCGGTATGGATGATATAGTTCAAAAAATCGGTGAGCGTGAGATAAAAAAACGGGATTATGTGAGATTGAGGTATAGGTACACCTTTGAGGAATTATTTGATGAACAGGAAATACAGCGTGAAGCCGAGGCCATAGCCCGCAACGAATCATCACGTGAAGTGCCCGAAATTCCGGGGGTAGTCAGTATCGCCGGCAGACTGGTGTTATTGTCATTAAGGGAGAGCGTTTATCAACATTCCAAGGATAAAATGACTCGCTTAATTGAAGCTAATAAACAGGTAAGAGAAGAGTTTAAGTCAAATTAGGAAATGATTAAAGTCGTTGATCTATATAAAAGTTTTGGTAATAAGCCGGTACTCCGGGGGGTAAACCTGCACATTGAAAAAGGTGAGTCGATGGTGGTTATCGGCGGTAGCGGCTGCGGCAAGAGCGTGCTGATGAAGCATGTTATCGGCCTGTTGAAAGCCGATTCGGGTGAAGTGCTCATCGAAGGTGAGGACATTACCCATATGTCTGAGAAGCAATTAAGCCGGTTGCGTAAGAATTTTGGCATGTTGTTTCAGTTGGCGGCGTTATTTGATTCTATGTACGTGTGGGAAAATGTGGGCTTTAGCCTGATTGAACATACCGACTTATCAGAAAAGGAAATCAGGGAACTGGTAGCTCAAAAACTGGAGATGGTGGGGCTATCAGGGGTAGAAGATTTGAAACCGGCCGAACTCTCCGGCGGTATGAAAAAACGGGTGGGACTGGCGCGGGCGATTGCCATGGAACCCCGGATCCTGCTTTATGATGAGCCTACCACCGGTTTGGACCCCATTATGGCGGATGCCATCAATGACTTGATTATTGATATGCAGCGCAAATTGCAGGTCACTTCACTGGCCATCACTCATGATATGGTAAGCGCTTATAAAATAGCCGATCGCATCGCCATGCTTTATGAGGGCAAGATTATCGAAGTGGGTACCCCGGATGAGATAAAAAATACCGCCAATCCCATAGTCAAACAATTTATCACCGGCAGTGCGGTAGGCCCTATTACCGCTAAGGGGTAATAGGGCAACGATATTTGGGCGACACCCCGGTCAAGACCTGATACCCAATGTCTATTAATGATTGATTTTATCTACAACTTGACAAAAGATGTATTGTGCTGAGGTGCTGAAGAGACCAGAAAAGGAAGACCCGGCGGGAGTGATCCGTAACCGTCAAAAACGGAAAGAAGAAATACAAAGGAATTTGCAATGGATAGACGATATAGCAGGCTATCACATACACTACCTCACCACCCATCACTTTTGAGGAGCAGTAGTGGGAGTTTTTTCCCGAGCTGTGCGATCCGTTTTAGGAGTCGAAGGCCCCTTTTAAAAAGCGAACAAGCGCTTCTCCATGCCTTTCTTACCACTGCTGGCAATGTGTC
>JAJRUS010000081.1 GCA_024277675.1 bacterium
AGGCCGCACTATTATCGTACAGAACTTGCTGAATGCAGGTGCAGGTGTGAATGCGAGAGACCGGGCTGGTAAAACAAGTTTGATGTATGCAGCCCGGAATGGTCATGCCGCTACTGTACAACTTTTGCTGGACAGGGGTGCTGATGCGAATGCAAAAGACAAGTTTGGCAAGACAGCCCTGATGTGGGCGGCATGGGGAGAGCACCTTGAAATAGTTGAGTTGCTCAAGCATAGTGGATATGCGAACGAAAACATTAATTCAAAATTATTGGATGCTACCTCTGAAGGCGATATAGTTATCATGCAAGCCTCACTGAAAAAAGGCGCTGACGTAAATGCCAGAGACAGGTATGGTCTTACAGCCCTGATGATAGCGGCACAGGAAGGTTCCAACAAAAAAGTGCCAATGCTGCTGGCGGCTGGCGCTGATGTAAATGCCAAGGGTAAATTTGACAATAAAACAGCTTTAATTTATGCAGCCCAAAACGGTCATACCGCTACCGTGAAATTTTTATTGAATGCCGGGGCAAATGTGAGTCCGAAAGACAGGTTTGGCAAGACAGCCCTGATGTGGGCAGTATGGGGAGGCTATACGGAAACAATTGAGTTGCTTAAACTGGCCGGTGCAACGCAATAACACATTTTAGCTTTAAAATCAAGTACTTATAAATTATCGATTAACCGCACTCAAACTCCCGCGGGGCTTGCTTCCGTGTTGGTTCGATTCCGGCCTCCGGCGCCAATCTTATTTTATTTCCTCGCAAATTTTTCATTAAATTTTTAAATATTTCTACTTTTTTGACTTTAGTCAAATAATATTTTGTTTACAATGGGTATATTATAATATCAAGTTGTATTCAAATCCACATTTATGAGCGCAACCTGGTATTATAACCAACGTGCTTAAGAGCGTTGGTTGCAAAACAGCCCTTAGCTGTGGTTTAACTGGTGACAAAGTCCGAATTATTCGGGTTAAGGAGGAATTTATGCAATATAAGCAAGTGATGGTTTTATTACTTACGCTGGCAATTTCCATTCCCGCCTGGGCGGAAAACATTAATGCAAACCTATTGTCCGCCGCCCTTGAAGGCGACACGGTCACTGTGCAAACCTTGCTGAATGCCGGCGCAGATATAAACACCAAAAACAAGGATGGCGAAACAGCTTTGGTATTAGCCGCATTTGCCGGCCACCGTAATATTGTACAAATGTTACTGGAACATGGTTCGGATGTAAATACGAAATGCAAAGCCGGCCAAACGGCCTTAATGAATGCCATACAAAGCGGGCACACAAATATTGTACAACTACTATTGGATAAGGGAACGGATGTAAATGCCAAGGAATATACTTTGGGCTGGACGGCGCTGATGGAGGCAGCGATGAAGGGCTATACCAACGTCGTACGAGCTTTGCTGAATGCCGGCGCAGACGTAAATGCCAAAGCCAATAACGAAAAAACAGCCTTGATGTTCGCCGCCGGGTATGGGCAGGTTGACATCGTGCAGGTTCTGTTAGCTAAGGGAGCGGATGTGAATGCGAAAAGCAAGAATGGCAATGACGCCTTGATGGCTGCGAAATCAGGAGACCATGCTGAAGTTACGGCATTGCTTAAGCAGGCCGGCGCCAAGGAATAATCATGACAAGTGGTTCCCTCGCTGCTTGGTTTTAAGGGTATTTTTTAAAAAAAGTTCCCTTTTTGACCTAAGTCAAGGCATATAATTATTCTGATGTATATATTTTAAGAAAACCTGCTGCCTTGAATATTAGAAGAGGAGGATTAAGATGAATGCAGTGTTAAGAAAAATCGTTCATATCGATGAAGAGAAATGTAATGGCTGCGGTTTGTGTGTGCCGGCCTGCGCTGAGGGGGCTATTCAGATTATTGACGGCAAGGCCCGCCTGATTGACGAAAAATTTTGTGACGGCATAGGGGCTTGTCTGGGCGAGTGTCCTCAGGGAGCAATTAATATCGAGGAGCGTGAAGCCTCCGAGTTTGACGAGCAGGCGGTAACTGAACACCTTCAAAAAACGGTTGTTCAAAAGCCGCCAGCGGTTTCATTCAGCGCTTGTCCGGGATCAGCCGCCCAAAGCTTCCAGCGGCAGCCTGAGCAGTCCGCAAACGCTACAAGCGGGCCGTCATGTCTTGGCCATTGGCCGATTCAGTTACACCTGGTGTCTCCCCAGTCGCCGTTCTTAAAGCAAGCTGATTTATTGATCTGCGCCGATTGTGCGCCCTTTGCCTACGCCGGTTTCCACCAGGATTTTTTGAAAGGCAAAACCCTGGTAATCGGTTGTCCCAAGCTGGATGATGCGGCTGCTTATCAGCAGAAGCTAGGCCAAATCTTCACTCAGGCGGATATAAAAAGCATAACCGTACTACATATGGAGGTGCCTTGCTGCTTTGGGCTGCTGCATATAGTCAAGCAGGCGCTGGCTGCCGCTGCCGTGGATATTCCGCTTAAAACACAAGTCGTCGGGGTTAAAGGGAATAAATTGTGATAGAAATAAAGCCCGGCAAAAAACAAATGCAGCAGAAAATGCGGGCCTATTTCGGGGATGATCTGCGCCGGATTGAACATGCTAATAAAGTTACTGCTTATGCCGAGCAGTTATTCGAAATTGAGGGTGGAAATTATCAGGTGATTATGGCGGCTGCAATTTTCCACGATATCGGTATCCATGAAGCCGAAAGAAAATACGGCAGTTCCGCCGGCGGGTATCAGGAGTTGGAAGGCCCGCCCATTGCCCGGAATATTTTGGGGAAGCTGGGGCTGGATGCGTTATTGATGGATGAGGTATGCAACATCATTGCTCACCATCACCGGCCGGGCATAGTCAACACCCTGAATTTCAAGGTGTTATACGATGCCGATATGCTGGTTAATCTGGCTGAAGGGGTAAACATCAAGCATAAGGAGAAATTAAGCAGGATCATTGAGCGGGCATTTTTAACCGCTGCGGGTAAGGAGTTGGCAGGAAAAGTTTATTTGGAGAAACAGGAGTTCCCACAAAAGGAGGAAAAGATGGATCAAGTAAGTCAGCATGAGAACATTAACCGCATGTATGAGCAGGTGAAGCAGGCTGGTCTTTCAAGCGTGGCTGATCGTTATGCGGCCCAGGATAAGATCCGTTGCCGAACCTATTGCGAGAAGGGCTTAAGTTGTCAGTTATGCAGCAACGGGCCCTGTCGGCTTATTCCAGGGAAGGTGGAGCAGGGCGTTTGCGGGATTGACGCTAAGGGGATGGTAATCCGGAATGTGTTGCATAAAAATAATATGGGAATAGCGGCCTATACCTTCCACTGTAAGGACGCTGCCAAGACGCTCAAGGCCACCGCCCAGGGCAAGACCCCGTTTAAGTTGAAGGACACCGCTAAGCTGGATTCTCTGGCGCAGGCATTGGGGGTAAGCGGCGCTGGCGATGTAAATGCCAAAGCGGTGGCGGTAGCCGATGCGGTATTGGCTTCACTGAGCCAGGACAGCGATCAGGAGTCGATAATGGTAACCGCTTTCGCCCCGGAAAGTCGGCTTAAGGTGTGGCGTGAGTTGGGGATTCTACCCGGCGGGCCGTTGAATGAAATAATAGAGGCCACCACCCGCTCGATGACCAATGTTGACGGCGACTGGGTATCGCTGGCTAAAACCTGCCTGCGTTTAGGGATAGCCAGCGCTTATGGGGCGCTGGTGCCGCTTGAGATGATGCAGGATATTCTGTTCGGCACCCCGACCCCGCATGAAGCCGAAGTAGACTTAGGGATATTGGACCCGGCGTATGTAAATATACTGCCTAATGGCCATGAACCATTTGTAGGAGCAGCTTTAATCGATGTCGCCAGGCGGCCGGAGGTGCAGCAGCAGGCCAAAGCGGCCGGCGCCAGTGGAATTCATATCGTAGGTTCCATTGAAACCGGTCAGGAACTGATGCAACGCTATGCTTGCGATGATGTATTTGTGGGGCTTACCGGAAACTGGCTCAATCAGGAATATGTACTGGCTACCGGAACAGTAGATTTATTTGCTATGGATATGAACTGTTCAGTGCCTAACCTCAAGGAATATGCCGACAAATATGGAGCGACACTGGTCTCTGTCTCCCATTTGGTAGCCATTCCCGGCGTGGATAAACATATAGATTATGTGCCGGAAAAAGTCGAAGAGCAAGCGACGGCCTTAATTGAGCTGGCAATTGACAACTTTAAAAACCGCCAGGGCAAAGCCACCGTCAGCGGTTTGAAGAAAACCAAAATCCTGACCGGTTTTTCCACTGAATCGGTGCTCTCGGCGCTGGGCGGCAGCCTGGATCCCTTGTTGGATTTAATCAAACAGGGAACCATTTTAGGGGTAACCGCCCTGGTGAGTTGCAGCAGCTTAAAAAATGGGGGGCAGGATGTAGTAACCATCCAGGTGGCCAAAGAGTTGATAAAGCGCAATATCCTGGTGCTATCCGCCGGCTGTGGCAACGGGGCCTGTCAGGTGGGAGGCTTATGCTCTATCTCAGCCCAGGAATGGGCCGGAGATGGGCTGAAGGCCGTTTGTAAGCAATTGGGAATTCCCCCGGTACTGTCTTTTGGTACTTGCAGTGATACCGGGCGGCTGATACTGTTGGTAACTGCGGTGGCTGATGCCCTGGGGGTCGATCCTTCTCAGTTGCCGGTAGCGGTTACCGCCCCTGAGTATATGGAACAGAAGGCTACTATCGATGCCTTTGGGGCGGTGGCTTTTGGCCTATATACTCATGTCTCGCCTGTCCCGCCGGTTACCGGTTCTCCCGAAGTGGTACAGTTGCTGACTCAGGATGTGGAGCAATTGGTGGGTGGTAAACTGGCGGTGGGTGATGATCCGGTGCAAATTGTGGATGGGATCGAGGCCCACATTAGACAAAAAAGAGAGGCATTAGGTATATAGTTTGGCGGTAGCATACGCAGGTGGGGAGTTTCATTGACAACTCCCCATCTACCCACTTATTAACAAGAGGAGGTGAAATATGTCAGCTGCCAGGTGCCCGGGGCAGAACACCCAGTTTTGGGGGCCGGATGATGTATTCGAGGTAGCCTGTCCCGGATGTGGCAAGATGGTTGAATTCTTCAAAGATGAAGCCCAGCGGAAGTGCAAAGGCTGCGGCAAGTTAATGTTTAATCCCCGCATGGACTTTGGCTGTGCCAACTGGTGTCCTATGGCCAGGGAGTGCCTGGGTCAGGAAAAATACGACGGCTTAAAGGAAATTGCCCAAACCGAAGCCCGGCGGCGGGCTGATCTGGAAGCCTTACTCTCCACTATAGAACCGGGGGATGAAGCGGTGAAGCAGTTGTTCAGGCAACTATATTTACAGAATAAGGGCGGTAATGCGCTATTTGACACGGCCCAGTTACACCCGCTGAACCAGGAAAATCCCCAGCTATTTAAAAAAGCCATCGGCTATTACTCACAGTTTTTAAAAACCAGAACCGACCCTGAACAGTCCGGCTGATTATATATTGACGGGTAGTTCTAATACCAAATTGCATTCAATCGATATATTTTGCTGACGCTGGCTGGCCTGCCAAAACAGAACAATCGGGCATTTTTGCCTTATAGATTTTGTGACCGCTAAAGCTGATCTCAATTATGCAAATAAATACAAGACGATACAATACGGCTAAGATTACGCCTGGAACTTATACCCGATATTTAGCCAGCCAGGCGTATATTAATTAAATTGAGGCAGCGCCGCTTTTTATCTATTTAGTTGTTTTTCCACTTCATTCTGTCCATAAATCATATTTGGCACTTAAGTTGCAAACATGATTCTGCAAAGACCAATTCCAGCCAAAACCAGTATTTGAGGAAATAATGAAAGAAGGTTTTAATAAAGGCAGCGCTCTGGGAGTTTGTCGGCCTTTAGTGTTCGTAGCGAGGAAAGCAAGAAACATAGCCCATTTTTTCGGTCATTTGAGGCGAATAACGTGTCTATTTAACGAAAATGAGCGGGAAAATGGATATGTTTATCACTTTACGCAGCAGAATCATCTAAAGCCCGACAGACTCCTGGTCCTGTTATTATGCGGAGGGTTGCTGATTCCCGCTCCGTTGCTTGCAAAAGGAATGGGGTCTGCGCCGAACTTAGTTGAGTTGAGAGTTTCATCACCGGTTAACCTGCAGCAATACAATGCTCAAATTAAGCAATTAATCTTCGGCTCCATTTTAAAAACATATATTGTCGAATATCAAACCCCCAATGGCTCTTATAGAGTGATCGGAATGGATATAAAAACCAGTGACGGTAAAATTTATTACACCCATCTGGCCCCGCCCAATATATTTATAAAACAAGGTTTCAAATTAAATAAAGGAGAAAGTATAATCGTCAGAGGGGTTATAATGAACATCGATCAACACCCGATCCTGATAGCTAACATGCTGTCTCATCGAGGACAAAGCATAAAATTGCGCACCGAAAGAGGAATGCCTAAGTGGGGCACTGCTACGCAACTTGGACGTAGCGAGCTATCCCAGATAATTAATTAAAACACAAAAACCCCCTTTTTACAGTCCTAAACACCCCCCCCACAACGGCCGTCAAGGTTTTCCTTGGCGGCCCGCCCTCCTGTTACCCTGATTGCGGCTGCCACTGTGATCGCAGGCTTTAGATTGCGTTAGTAAAATATACTTTTGGATACAACTTGGTATTAGGGGGGCAAGCTGAGAAGCAGACGAAATATGGTCAACTGGTTTGAAGCAAGGCTCGATTAGCGGCCTCCAGCAATTCTTCATAATTGGCCACTCTTTCATCCGGATAGGCGGAGAATCCCAGTTTTATATCCAGCTTCAGCGGTAGTTTGCCGGAAGTTGTTAAATGCTTAGCCTCCGGCGATCCAGCCAGCGCGGAAAAGTCAAAGCAATGATCGCTGATGGTCGAATGTAGTTTACTGACTATTTTTTTGGCTCCGACCTGGCCGGTTTCCGACAAGAGAACGCCAAATCTGTTTTCTTTACATCTGCCTATTATATCGGTGAAGCGGAGGGCATTTTTGATTAGCTGGGCCACTTCCCTGAGCAAGTGGTCACTTACTTTTAAACCATAATCCTCTTTTACTTCATTAAGACCGGGAATGTCCGCCAGTAAGATAGCCAGCGGCGAATTATACCTTACTCCCCGGGCAAACTCCAGCTTAACCAGACTCAGCAAGTGAGCATGATTGAAAACCCCCGTCAGTTCATCAAAAATTGAAGTCTGTTGTAATTTGTGATGGCTCTCCTCCAGTTTTTGCCTGACAAGCTTCAGGGCCAGCTGAATTTTTTTACAACGCAAGGCAGACTTTATGCGCAACATTAATATAACAGGATCAATGGGCCGCTGGATATAATCCAGGGTAACAAAATTTAAATACCTGTTTACCTCTGCATGTGGAGACTCGGATGTAATCAGTATTAGGGGGACTTGCTGCTGCTGTAAATAGTTAATAAGCGGAGCCAGGCTGGCTTGGTCCACGGAGGAAGCGGTTATATCCAGCAAGGCCAGCTCCGGCAGGTGTTGACGGGCCAAGCCAAGCGCCGGTTCAGCCGTATCCGTTTCCCATAATTGATAGCCGTATTTCTGCACAATATTCCTGATCAGGGCTAGCTCCCTGGTCGGATCAATTACGATTAGAATTTTAGCCTTACTATAACTTGTATCCATCATAACAAAACCAATTTAGCACATATTCCATAATCAGGGAAGCGCTTTTCGAGTCTATTCCAAAAAAGGAATTCTTGTATTACTGGGTTGCCTTTGGCTTGCGGCCTTGAGCGATCAGCCTTATTTCTTATTTAATTTGGAACCCTTTCTCAAGAAATAACTTCAATGTACTATCCACTACGTTAGCATCGTAAAGCACCCCTTTATTCTGTGATAGCTCATCCAGCGCCTTATCAATCCCCAGCGCCGGCCGGTATGCCCGGTGGGAGCACATGGCCTCAACCACATCAGCTACCCCCAGAATTCTGGCTTCAATCAAAATATCTTTTCCCGATAAGCCTGCAGGATATCCGGAGCCATCCATACGTTCATGATGTTGGAGTACAATCTGGGCCACCGGCTGCGGGAAGGCTATCTTTTTAAATATATTATAACCTATCTGAACATGAGTTTTAACAAGTGCGGATTCTACTTCGTTTAACCCACAGGGTTTATTAAGAATTGCCGCCGGCACATTTATTTTGCCGACATCATGAATAATTGCCGCCATCCGCAGGCCATTGAATTGCTCTTCCGAAAGACACATCTCTTCGGCTATGGCGCCGGCCAATTCCGCTACCCGCCGCTGATGACCGGCGGTAGTAACATCTCTCATTTCAACTGTAAGTTCCAGGGCCTGAATAGTTTCCTCCAGGTTTATCTGTAATTTTTCCAGGCTGTGTTCTAATTCTGCTTCTGCTTGCTTACGCTTGGTGATGTCGACATTGATTCCCATAATGCCCTGGATCTGATCCCCCTCACGAATAGGGGAGATGA
>JAJRUS010000082.1 GCA_024277675.1 bacterium
CCCCCAACTCGGCTGCTGACCTGGTTAACGCCCAAAGGCAGATTATGAGCAAGAAAGCCAGCCTGAATGTCGGCCAGGAAGAATATGACGGCCGTATGCGTAACAAGGTGCGCAGTTTCGCCAGGATTGATAATGCCAACCAACAGCGTGAGCTGACCGACGATAAGTTTCAATTCTAAGCGGCCATGACGAAATCATCTAAGCCGGGACACAATCCCCTGGGTCATCGACCCCTGGGTTCCCGACCGTTTCATAGCTCAATGATTGTAGTGGACTCCAGGGAGGCTTTACCCATCGGCTTCCCTGGGGCCACTACAAAAGGACTGACCACTGGGGATTATTCCATCCTGGGGGCAGAACACAGAGTAACCCTGGAGCGTAAGACATTAGCCGACTTCTATGGCTGTGTGGGCCGGGAACGTAAACGCTTTGAACGGGAGTTGGAGCGATTAGTAGCTTTTGAATATGCGGCGGTAATCATTGAGGCATCCTTAGCTAATCTATTACAGGGTTATGAATACTCCCGCGTACACCCGCATTCGGCTATCGGCTCGGTTTTAGCCTGGTCGGTTAAATACAACCGGCTGCCCTTTTTCTTCGCTGATAACCGAAAACATTGTCGAGCCATTATTTACCGCTTATTAAAGAAGTTTTATGAATACCGCATATTGCCGGAAAGAAAAACAAATGAATAACAATATCCTTAGCTGCTTTCCCTTTGCCTCATTCCGGCCATATCAGAAAGAGGTCATCTTAAAGATTGAGGCCACCTTTAAATCAGGTAAACGCTTTGCCATATTAGATGTGCAGACCGGCGGGGGTAAATCAGCTATCGGTTTAACCCACGCCAGGCACCAGCAGTCCGCCTATATACTCACCCCGCAGAAGATACTCCAGGATCAGTATATGCGGGATTTCGGAGATGAAATTGTGGACTTAAAAGGCCGCAATGCCTATGAGTGTCAATTAGCATCTCGTTTAAAGAGCAAAGAAAGGCTTTTCTGTAACAAGGGACTCTGTAAGCAAAAGGGCAAATCCAAACTGCCGGAATGTGTTGATAAAAAACATGAAGCAATACACTGCCATTATTTTAAAAGATTGGCTTCCGCCAAAGCCGCCCCTATTACTTTATTTAATTTTAAAAGCTTCCTGTTTCAGGCCAATTACGCCAGGCAATTCGGGCGGCGTAAATTATTAATCATTGATGAGGCCCATAATACCGAATCCCAGTTGATGGACTTTGTGGTGATCAGCCTCTCAGATAAGGATTTCGCTGAAGATCATATCGTCTTTCCGGCATTGGATTCCCCCAAAGAATACCTGGCTTATTTTGAGAATATCGATTTAGCCGGGCTTATCTCAAGCAAAGTGAAGCAATCCAAGGCCCGCCAGGATTTTGATACGGCTGAGAGATGGGAAGGACTTAAACACCGCTATGAAAGCTTTGTCGATAATGTAGCACACCATGAATTCGTCTCTGAATACAAAGTCCAGCGTAAAGGAAAACATGGCAGGCCATATCGTGTAGTCACCTTAAAGCCATTATTTATCAGGCAATATGCAGAGGATATGCTGTTCTCCTATGGCAAGAAGGTAATCCTCATGTCGGCTACTATTCTGGATCACCGGGTGTTATGCGATAGCCTGGGTATCTCCTTGGAGCAAGTGGAATATATCCACGCACCCTCCACCTTCCCGGTAGAAAATCGGACTATCCGTCTGCGTTATGCCGGAAACATGAATTATAAAGAAAAGCTGGCTACGCTGCCCAAGCTGGTGGATAAGATCGAACGGGGGCTGGATATTCATAAAAACGACCGGGGCATAATCCACACCCATTCATTTGAGATTACCAATTACATCAGGGATAACATCGATGGCAAGTATTCAGCTAGGCTTTTATTCCAGGAAGATTTTCCGGATAAAGACGCCCTACTCAAATACCATAACGGGTTATCCAACTCGGTGATAGTAGCCCCGGCTATGCATGAGGGCCTGGATTTAAAGGATAGCCTGTCCCGCTTCCAGATGATCTGTAAGGTGCCCTATCCGGATGGTAAAAACGATAAGCAGCTAAAGGAGCGAACAAAATTATCCTGGCAATATTATGTCTGGCTGACCTGTTTAAAACTGGTGCAGTCATATGGGCGGTCTATTCGCTCAGAAACCGATTATGCCAATACTTATATCCTGGATGCCCAGTTCGATAAGTTTTACAAACAAGCCCGTAAGATGCTGCCGGCCTGGTTTATTGATGCCATTTTATGGGCTTAAAGCCAGGGTTTTTAATTAAAAAGCAAAGGTTTTTAGTATCGGAAAAAACCTTTGCTCTAATAAATAGCTAATGACCATTAAATGCCTTTATACAAAGACTTTTTTCATAAACATAGCTATGACGATATTAAGTACCGCAACCTGGCGCTTAACTTCAGGATTCGCTATTACGATGCCTTCGGCCATATTCATAAAAGAGTATATACCCAAACCAAAAAAGGCAGGCTCAATGATTACCGCACCCCCTGGATATTGCTTGAAGATACGCCGGAGAATATCAAGCGTTTTGCCGGGGTGTTTCATAACTTCAATATCTACACCACGCTTAATTATTACCAGGGCAATGAAGTCACCAAGGAGTGCTTTGTTGATTTAGCCTTTGATTTTGATTCACCGGAACTGGATAAATCCAGATTGGATGCAATGAAAATGAGCGGGTTTTTATTAGCCAAACAGATTCCTTACAGCCTGTTTTATAGCGGTAAGAAGGGATTTCATATAGTAATCGGCTATCAAGCCTTCGGCCAGGAGTACCAGGAGAACAATCACTTGATTAACAAAGAAATGGCTAAGCTCTTACTTCAGGAAACAGGACAGTTGCCCACCATGGATATGGCGATTTACTCCTCCCGGCGGCAATTCCGTTTCCCAAATAGTCTGCATTCAGGTTCTGGGTTATTTAAGATACCGATAATCCATGAGGAATTAGCCTCTGGTGTGGAACCCATTCTAAAATTGGCCAAAAAGAAGCGGGGCAGCTTTTCTCTCAGCTCTCCCGGCCAAAGCGATTATTTACACAATATTTACCTCCAGGCAAAACAAAATATTGATCGCCTGCCCAAATACGATGTCCCGGAAGTCGATCTTAGCGTTCTGGGGGGTAGCTATCCACCCTGTATCAATGAATGCCTGAAGGTGGGGATTAAAGATACGGAAAAAGCCAATCGCAATGAAACCACCATGCTTTTAGCCAGTTTCTTTAAAGGCCAGGGCCTGGATATGCGAAGCGCCCAGGATAAATTAGTCACTCATGCTCTCGGAGTACTAAGAGAATTCTCTGAAAGCTCCAACACCGAGATAAAAAGCTCTACTAAAACCTGTGTAGCTTCTGTTTACCGGAGCGCTAAATATTATTTCAACTGCCATTTTGCCCGCGATAAGTTCAAACTGCGCTGTGACGATACCTGCAAGCTTTATCGTAAGTACAAGGATATCAGCTGCTCCCGAAAATTGCATTACATCGAGGTTGAGCAGCCCGTTCCTCAGCCAACTTATACCGTGGAGGAAATCCGTGAGGGTATCTGCCAGCAAATCGATGATTACTTAGCCGACCCGCAAGGCAAAATTCTTTTGATTAAAGTTCCCGCCGGCGTGGGTAAAACCATAACCACAATCCAGCACCTTACTTTCGGCAAGCGCCGCATCTTCTGGGTAGCCGGCCGAAAAGACATGTTTAGCAATATCCCCTATGATTATCAATTCAAGTGGCAGCAGATATTAGGGCGACACGAGGGGGTATATGACGATGACGGGAAACCGCTGGTTGAGGCCAACTGTGAGCACGCTAAATTAGCTCATATCCTGGGCGGCAAAAACCATGATATCAATAAACGCTTATGCAGAAAACATTGCGACATTGATATTAAAAAGTGTGAATACTTCCAACAGTTTCACGACAGTAATAGTCACTGGTTTGTCCAGCAACCGTTTTTCTTCTACACCAAAGATAATTTCGTTGACCCCTTCGACCTGGTGGTAATCGATGAGGATATCCTGGATGGTTTTAAAAAAGAAACGCCGATTACTGTGGCGGATGTCCACCAACACTATGAATTGTTTAAGGGGAACAAGGCAGAAATCGAATCAAATAATCAGCTTGTACGAGATTTTTACGCCCTTTTTGATAAAGAATCCCCGGATGATCCCATAAGCACAAAACACCTGGACCCGGTAATAAAACTGCTTTATGTCATCGGCCTGGTAGCTAAGTCCGATATCCCCTTTGGTATATCTGAGACCGGCAAACTCATTCTGGATAAAATCAGGGCGATAGCGGCAGAAAAGCTCAATGAGAATATTGAGGATATTCTTAAAGCGGTTACCGACCCTCAAATATTTGATAATGAAATTGAATTTGATTTAAAAGACGAAGCCAATATCCCACTGAATTTCTTTAGCTATCTCTATGAAATACTCTGTTATGAATATTTCCATAAGCATCCGGAGAACAATCTTAGCCGCTTGTTTTTCCAGAAAAGCAGCGCTAAAACCAACCAGGGAGCGGTATGTCTGGAGAACTTTCTGCTGGTTAAAAAACTGGATAAAAAGACCAAAAAGCCCATTATCATCCTGGATGCCACCGGCAAAAAGCAGCTATATGAAAAGCTCTTTAACCGCGAGGTGCTTGAATATGCCCCCCAGGTAAAATTGGAGAATGAAATTATCCAGGTGTACTCATCCTCCAATTCCAAGCGCTCACTCTCCAATCCCCGGCATTTCCAGCGCTACATGGAGGCGGTTAAGAAATTAGTGATTCAAGAACCATACACCCTGGTAGTGTGCAAGGAAATCTATAAAGACCGGATAGCCGCTGAACTAGCTTCTATCTCCCCCCATGCCAAGGCAGCTCACTTTTACGGCATCCGCGGCAGCAATGAATTCCAGGACTTAAACCAAACGATTATTTTCGGCACGCCTCAGCTCCGCGAAGATGCGCTTAAAAAATATGCCAGCATGCTGCACTATGACGAGCCCCGGGCGGTAGATACCAGTGTCGAGTATCAATACCGGCCATATTTAGCATTAGCCAACAACTGTAGAGCACTGGCTCAACGGGTTCGCGTATTCAGAGACCCATTGTTGCAGGCTATATTCGAGAGATCACGGGAAGATGAAATTATCCAGGCGGTTAACCGTATCCGCATAGTACATGATTTTAAAAAACGGGTGATTATTTTAAGCAATATACCGCTGCCCGGACTGCCAATCACTGAGTTAGTAGAAATCCAGGATTTAACCGGCGAATTCTTCGCTCACAAAACCATAAAGCAGGCTTGCCAGTATTTCCTGAATAGATTCGGCTTTGTTCAGCGACTAAATTTTGTAGATTGGAACCTTAGCACTGAATACAACCCCTCTGCAAAATTAATCGCATTCTTCAAAAAACATAGCATTTGGTTTGTAGCCTCACAGAGGTACAACAAGAGGACTATCACCAGACACTTCAGACCTATTATACAGGAAATGAACCTGCAGTGCTTCCAGCTAAACTTCAAAAGTGAGTGTGAGCATGGTTTCCTGGAAATCTGGGGTGCAGATAAGGGGTGTTTACAGCGCTCAAGGCTCCTGCTGTCTAAGTTGCGAAAAGATTTAACTTTTTATTGAGTTTTTTGCCGAAATTCTGGAGGGGACAACTTGTACATAATATATATAAACTATATGTACAACATGTCCCTTCCAAAAAACACCCTAAAAATGATGGTTAATGAGTTGAAAAGACTAAAGATAATTGCTGTGGAGCCTTGGGGTGTTTTTAAACCTCAAAATCACTTAAACCATAGCAACAACTTTTTTAAATTGCAAATGTTTTTATTAGGGAGGCTGATGTGAACAAAATACTAGAGATTCAAAACCGCTATGCTGAGGTGCTGGCAAACTGCTATGAGCTTTATCAGCACGGCCGGAAATGTTTATTCGAGGGATTGAGTGATAAAAGCTATAACTGCAGCAATTGTACGCATAGTACTCGCAATCAGTTCTGTAAGGCTAACAGTCTGCTGAAGAAACTGATCGTATTGTTGGCTGAGGGGATAATAGCAGAGGGTCATAGACACGAAGATCGTGGAGCGGTGAGAGGGATGCAAGAAGGCTATGTTGTTGGTGAGGAAGACGCCGCCGGGATCAGGACTCAGGGCGCCCCGATCACTGATGAGCATATCAAAAGCTTCAAAGCGCTAAATATCGCGGTAGCCCTATCCTCCCCCAAGGTTCAGGAAACTATCTGGTTGGTGCCGGAGCATACCGGGCGGCCCGGCCTGGAACTCACCCCGGAGGATATTCGGATATTAGAAGCGGCGGTAACAAATTTCAACGGCGAAATCATAGAGGCTAAAAGAATCAATAATCCCAAAACGCAGATATAACTCGAGAAAGGATAACGATATGGAACATTTTAACGGCACCCTAAGTTACAGCAAGCTAAAACGCTATGAGCAATGCCCCCAAAGTTATTACCGGCATTATGTGTTAAAAGAACGATCTGAGCCGAACGATTCGCTGTTATTCGGCAGCCTGATACATAAAGTGCTGGAGACATATTACCGGCAGAAGCTGGATGGACACTATGTGGGGCCGGTTGATGATAAAGAGCTAATCGATATATTCAAACAGCTATGGATTGAGTCTGGGATTACCAGGGTCACGGACTCCAACCAGGAGCTATTCGGAGATGGGATTAAAATTCTTACTGATTATGCCCAGCGTAATACCGGTTTCGACTTCACTCAAGTATTGGCTATCGAGATAAATTTCGAGATTAAAATCGGCAAGTTCAAAGTAATCGGTTTTATTGACCGGATTGACCTGGCCGCCCCGAACGGTGTCGCTATTACCGATTACAAAACCAACCGGGTTATGTTCTCGCGGAATGATGTGGATCGTGATTTACAGCTATCAATTTACCAGATGGCCGCTAAAGAATTATATCCGGAAGCGATTAATATCATCCCCGTGTTTTATCTGCTGCGCCATAATATCCGGATTAGCACTCAGCGGAGTGAGGCTGATATTGATCTGGCTAAAGAATATATTCAGACATTGGGCTCGCAGATAGAATTGGCTAAAGACTTCCCCGCCAGATTGAATTCCAATTGCCACTACTGCGATCATAAAGCCGGTTGCAATGAATATCAAAAGGCTTTAGCGGGTGAAATTACATTGCCGGAAGTGGATACAAAGAACTTAGAATCAGTAGCCGTCCTCAGGGAGCAAGCGGCCCATATAGCTAAAATCGCCTATGCCAAGAAGTCCGAGATGGAGAGAGTACTAAAAACCCATTTGAAGCATCAGGAGGCTTTGGTACTGGGCGGCAATGAATATTCCATGAGCAGTATGACCAAGCTGGCCTACCCCGCCGATAAAACATTAAACTTCTTATCGCAAATATCCGGGGTATCACAGACAGAGCTATATCAAAAACTATCGGCACTCGATAACAGCAAGGTCGATAATTTTGTAAAAGGCTTACGCAAGGGAAGGTCATTAACTGAATACGTTCAAATTAAAGGGCAACTGGAGGCTATAGCGGAGAAAAGATACAGCCCCAGATTCTGTGCCCGGAAAGTAAAATGAAGACAAACGGAGGATTGACCTAATGAAAGAGAAAAACTTGATTGCCCCAATCTCTCTGGGGGAGTTGCACTTTACCGAAATCAAATTGCTTAAATTCATTCGCCGGAAGCAAAACGGAAAACTATTTATCTCCATCAAGGACGGCCTGCCCATGTCCGGCTTTATCTCCGACCGACAGGCGGTTAGATTCACCCACAAGGATGGAAACAATGAGAACCTGTAGTATATGCAAAAAACAGTTTATCCCTGATAAATTCCATACGCACCAAAAATATTGCGGGGTGCAATGTAGGCAGGTTGCCCGTCATAAGTATAAAAAGGCATATAACCGGGTCTGGCACAAGCTTCACCCTGATTATCTTAAGAGCTATCGTAGCAAAAAAAATAAAATATCAAAAAAACATTGATAAGACATTTGCTATTTAAAAATCAATTGGTTAAACTATAATCAAAAGTAAATTGACCCACCAAGCGAAGGCTTAGACAAGCCCATCGGAAGCCATACATTAAGGCACTTGGAGGTCATAGTTAATCCTTGGTTGGGGATGATTATGATTTCTAAGTGCCTTTTTTGTTTTTACCGCCACACATCCCCTCGAGAGGGAACCCTGGAGACTTGAACTCAGTAAAGGGAGAACA
>JAJRUS010000083.1 GCA_024277675.1 bacterium
AGCCGAGTTGGGGGAGTACCCCAGTATCCCCATATCACGCTTTACATAAGGGATATTCTTAGTGGTAACCCAGAATGTATGGTATATATAGCGGCCTTCAAGCTCGCCGCTTAGCACCTCAAACTGCACATTCAGTCCGATATTGCCGGACATGCTCTCGGTGAGTTTGGCGTCCACCACGATGCAGTCATAATTGCCGGGCGGTACCGGGTCATAGTTCCCCTCTTCGGCGGGTTGGGCATCCTTCCATTCCCGGTCAAAGTTTTTTAGCTTTTCAGCGAATTCACGATCGGTCGTCATAAACTTTCCTCCTAAAATTAAATGTGTGGTTATGATTGTGAATCATGTCCTTGGACTGACGCTGGTTTAGAGCTAATCCCATATACTCTGCGAAAAATATCGGATAAATCAGCCACCTCGACTTGATTTACTTGCTTAATCCGGGTTTTAGCCAGAAAGCTGTCGTTACCTTCAAATAACAATGCCCGCTGACCGTTCTCCTGGTTTATTACCAACCGGCCGACCATATCCATTAAGCCGCATAACTCCTCATAGAACTTCCTGGATACTAAGGGCACCCGCTTAGTCCGCATATCAGTGGCGGTAACTACATCCACCAACATCTCTAAAGCGGTAAAGACTACCGTAATGCCCTGGTACTTCAGGTTGCGGAACTTTCGTACATACTCCCGCATAATTTCGGCGGTCTCCCCGTACTCTTTCATGGACATAAATTCCCGCCCCTTGGTATGTTTACGGGAAAACTGGATTGCCTTCTCCAGCTCACTGATAGAGTCTAAGGCTACAAAGCGATACTTCAACTCGCCATTTTTTAGCGCCTCATATAAATCGACTAATTCTTTTAGCCCCCTGATGCGGATCAAATCATGCGATTTATCAGATATACTGGTAGTACCGCCCTCGATATCACAGATAAGCGTCTTGCCTTCCGGCAATGTCCCCAGTAGAGTGGTTTTACCGAATCCACTGGGACTGTATATCAATGTGGGCTTTCCTTCTTGGTTTAGCTCGTTTGACTTGACGATGTTAAATTCCATTTACTCACCCCCTTTGATTTTGAAATACACAGCAAATAAATCCTGCCCCCAGCTATCTTTACCTCGGGGCTCCTCGTAATACTCCATGCCTGGCTTTTTTAGCTGCTCAATCTCCCGTTTATTGAATAATCCGGGGATGCGCCGCCAATCGTCATCCTTCATAGCGCGGCTCCTTGATTACCCCTGTTATTGCGTTTTAGCTTGAGCAGGAAATGTTCAATGGCCGGATGAGGGGTCAGGTTCAATCGTCTGCTTGCTACCGGAGAATCCTCTGACATATCCTCAATTCGGGCTATAAACCTGTCCCTGATCTGATCCAGGCCCTTCATCAGCTTCCAGATGAAATCATCCTCTACCTGGTACATGGCAAAGTTACCGCCGATAAGCAGGGCTTCTTCTTCCAGCAACTCATCCAGTAACTCTTTTACTTCTTCCTTGGAAAACATCCTTTTCACCTCCAATTCCATTCCTGATAAGGTTCTATTAATAAAAGGGGTCATTTTTTACCCCTCAGGGACAAACAGCTTTATTTTTCTTCAAAATATTTTTCTACCTTGCCCTGCGCCCGCCGGCAGCGCTTTTTAAGGCATTCATAGTTAGTATTTGTTTCGGAAGCAAAATCTTTAAACGCCTTGCCGTAAATATTTATACCTACCAGTACTGTAAACTCCGATCCAGAAATAACCTCTTGCTTAAGACAGGTCTGGTATTGCTGAAGCAGGGCTTCTTTACAGACATCCTGATCTATGGTGGTATCAGGCAGGGTAATTTGAGGTTGAATTTCAGCCATAGTAAGGCAGGCTGTTTTAAGTTTTTTCCAATTCCATTCCTGTTCGTATATGTCGTGAAGTCGGGAAAAGGTGCCTATCCTGACCTGGAAGGCAATCTTGGTGATCAGGGGTCTGTCTAGTAGGTTTCTTATGGTTTCCAGGAATGCCCGGTAAATGTTATGCCAGAAATTTTCCAGGTCATTGGTCGGCTCCCAGAAGCCTTTCCGGTAAAACAGGTTGCTCAGCATCGGCCAAAATATCAGACTCAAAAAGGAATCCCATAATGGATGAGGGTTGTGTTGGATATACCGGAAAACATCCTGTAGCAGTTCCTCCTTGGCCTGGCTTTCCTCCGCCTCCGGTTCCTGGCTATGCATAAAATCGATAAACTCTATTTGTGAGGAAAAGAAGCTCAGGCGCATAGAGCTATTTTTAAACGCCTGGAAAAGCCTGTCAAAACCCGGCGAGTCAACTTCACGCTGCAAGGCTTCCTGGATTTTCCGGCTGGAAAAATATCTTGGATCGTCACGTAACAAAGGGAACTCTCCATGTTAGAAATTCCCTTTATTTATTAATTAGATAGCCTTTATAAACATGGTGTTAACCTAGTTTTTTCCTAGTTTTATTGTGGTCTTGGTAGAGGGGGATAATAGGCTTGATATTCAAGAAGATAGCGGGGGAATAAAATTAAAAAGCCACCGTTTTTACCCCCAAAAACTAAAGATTTTGGAGTCTGCTTCAGGTGGCTTTCTGATGAAATTTAAAAGCGGATTATTCTTTGATGAGGAAGGTTACTTTATTTTAACTTGCAGAGGTGACAGGTTTAGCTGAATACCTACTTTCTTATGGGTAACTATCAACCCGTTGATTTCTTTCTTGGCAATGCCGGTCTTTTTACCGCACAGCTTAAGCAGATGGGATTGTATCTTGCGTTTGTGATCGTCTATCTGGCGGTCATAGGTAGGATCGTCGGCTTGAGCAGTATGACCCCAGAGAATAGTGTAAATCCTATCCCTGGGGACTACATCACCAGCTTGTTTGGCCAGGATATGGAAAAGGCTAAAATCCATCGGCGGCAGAGTAGTTTCCAGTCCTTTGTAAATTACCAGCCGCCTCTTGGTATCCACAACCAGAACCACATCCTCCTTTAGTTCAGCTTCAGTCCATATCAGCCCGGCCACCTTATCCCAGTTCATATGTAGCGTGCCGGGCTCTAATGTATCAAGCAAAACTATAGGATAAACGGACTCTGTCTTTAGATGGCATAAATGGAATTGGTCGATAGCAACATGGGCGGGAAGAAATACTACTATCCGACCTTCTTTAATCAATGCCCTAAAGGAGAGAAAGCTAAAGAGATTGCTGTCCTGAGGAATGCCCAGTCCCAGACAGCAAATGAGCTTTTCCGATTCCACTTCCTTTGTACCTAAACGGTACAGTCCAGGGTCAATCGGCTTGTGAGGCGATCCTTCCGAATTTATGCCATTGGCATGATTCAGGGCCTGGATAAATGCCGGGAGGTTGAACATATACTGCCTTACATCATCCTCGGCTATTTCCTTGGGGGCTATTTGATGGCGGGGACAGATCAGGAGTGTCTTCTGGTTACGTCGGCGAACCTTGAGGTCGCAATCATAATCACAGGAATACCGGCAGGTAATTTCATGCGCCGGGGCGATTTCCTGAAGTATCTGACAGGAAAGTAATGCGGAAACTTCCTGTGGCCAGTTCTTTAGCTCACACCCGCTAAACAGAGAGACTGGCTCTCGGTCTATCCGCTGGAGTAAATATGGCAACAGGTTTGGTATCCTTAACGAATCCATTTCTTTTTAAGTGTTCCATGATCTTGTTCTCGAACTTACGCCGGTCGAACTGAGCCATAGAGGGCGGCTTCAATTTCACCGTGCGGCTGGTCTTTTTAACCCCATCCATTATATCAAACCTGATCTTTATGTAGTTTATGGCGGCGGTGCGTAGGTTCACATTGCGGTATTCATGTAAGGCTAAGAGAACATCATAATCCTTGAGCATAAACTTCCAGGCTTTTTTACTCTTGGAAAATAATTGTATCTCCGTAATCCTCACCCCGGTTACTTCCTCATCCCATTTATAGTTGAACTTGAATTCCGGCCACTGTTTTTGAAAAGCCTCCAGGGTGTAAATATCCTGGCTCTTTTCGTGGTTGAAGAAGTCTTTATCGCCGATTATATGCTCGGCAAACAGCCCCGCAAGCTTTTCCCGCTCTTCTATACTGGAGGCGTTCGCCTTCAGCCTGCCGGTGTCCGGGTTATAGGCCAGCATGCCCTGTTTGATGTCGCGGTAAGAAAGAGGTTGCTCCTTGTCCTTGATCAAAAAAGTGCCGGTGGTGAGGTGTTTGCCGTGACTTATAGTAGCGCAAATATCCCCACCGTCCGAGAAGAATTTTACCCGGCAGTATCTGCCTTTGTACCTGTCGTGGAAATAGTTGGCCAGGGCCGCCTCCAGGTTTTGCTTTTTCGTATCGCTGACCTCAACTTCCCGCTCATCTATCCCTGCATATTCGGCGGGGTTGGTGATATGGAAGTAATACACCATATCATGAGCGTCTTCAAAAATATCGGGATGCTTTACATAGCTCAAAAGGGCCAGGTGTTGCGGCGAAACGGCCTCGTATTCGCCAGTCTCTTTCCTGGGAACAATTTCAATACCCTTTTCCTGGTACAGCCGGGTCAGGATATCAAACCCCGTAGGGTCGGAAAGGTCACACATACGGTGCAGGTCTTCCACCATCTTGGGTGGGTAATTCTCATCCATATTCAACAGGAAATCTAATACCGAATCAGGGCTGAGGCGCTCCATGTCTAGGGAGATGTCTTCTACAAAAGGCTTCAGGAACTCCAGGAACAACTCCATAGGCACAGCATGCAGGAACTTCTTCTTGGTAAATTTCTTTAAATCCTTAGCCATTCTTTCTCCTTTCTCCCTGGACTATTTCTCGAACGACCGTTGCAGGCCGATCACCTTTCCCTGAATGCAGAATTCCCCTGAATCGATGTATATGGGCTGCATCTCCTTATTCTCTGGCTGCAGACGGATGCGCCCTGGCTCGCAGTAATAACGCTTCACCGTGGCCTCATCCTCAATAAGCGCTACCACAATGTCCCCATTATCCGCCACCTGTTGCTGACGGACGATCACGTAATCCCCATCAAATATCCCTACCTCAATCATGCTGTCCCCATGCACTTTTAGGGCAAATGTATGATAGTGTTTAACCAGCTTTCGGGATACCGGCAGTGTGCCCTCTAAATACTCGCAGGCAAAATTGGGTTCTCCGGCGGCGATTCTTCCTAAAATGGGAACCTCTACAATATCCGGTTCGGTGGGATAGTTCATGTCAAGCGGAGTTTTAATGATCTCCAACGATCTGGCTCCGAGATCTGGGTTTCTGCGAATATACCCTTTTTTCTCCATGATCTTCAGCATATCGAATACGCTGGAGCTGGCTATCTCAAAGCGCTTGCCGATCTCCCGCACAGTAGGGGGCATACGGTAGGTCTTAATAAATTCAATAATCCACTTCAAGGTCTCCCGCTGACGGGGGGATAAGCCCTCTGACATTTATATTCCTCCATAGAACAAATGTAATGCAAGGATAGTACCCTAACATAAGTTAGGCTGTCAAGAAAAATATTTTGCTGATTTGTCCCTGGAGGTTAAAAAATCACCCCTTTTATTTATGAGTGAATTTTTAACCGATTAATCAGGGTGCTTGTTTATGCAAACAAGATATGTAGAACCTAATGCAGTGGATTTGAAGGAAGAGTTGGGTGAATTGGTCGAAATCTTAGCCCGGGGGTGCTTGCGGCTGATTCTCTCAGAAGGCGGGAAAAAGAGCTATAATCGCTTGAAAGGCCTTGACAAACCAGCGATTGCAAGGGATGAATTGGACAAGTAGTTAACAGTAAATAAGAGGGGAGAATGTCATGAGTACCAGCATAATCAATCAAATCCAGCAATTGCGCAATATGACGGTTAATCAACTGCGGGATAAATATGAGGAAGTATTCGGGGAATCTACCACGGCTCGCAACAAAG
Organism: bacterium; assembly: GCA_024277675.1. Classification (GTDB taxonomy): domain Bacteria; phylum SZUA-182; class SZUA-182; order SZUA-191; family JAJRXT01; genus JAJRUS01. Next base: position 5,906 of record JAJRUS010000083.1, read on the forward strand.
ACTATCTCTGGAAGAAAATTGCCTGGCGGATACAGGAGCTGGAGTATGGGGGGTTGAGTGAGCGGGCAAAGCAACGAGCCAGAGAGATAGCTGATGAGCATGATATTCGGGTTAGGCCGCCCAGGGGGTATTTAAAAGAGTTGACTGCATCCGGTAAGAAGAAGGCTAAAAATCAGTTGCCGGTACCGGGGACCATACTAACCAGGAACTACAAGGATAAACAGATAAGGGTGGAAGTGCTGGATAAAGGGTTTCTATGTAATGGCCAGATTTATCGTTCTTTATCAGCCATAGCCCGTGAGGTTACCGGAACTCACTGGAATGGAAGGCTGTTTTTTAATGTGAAAGGCTAAATAATGCCCAGAAACGGTAACGGTTACACCAGAAACAGGAATAACGGCAAACAGAATAATCAGGCTGGCCAGCCAATTCGTTGCGCCATCTATACCCGTAAATCCACCAATGAGGGATTGGATTCTGATTTTAATTCCCTTGATGCGCAAAGAGAGTCCGCCGAGGCTTATATCAAGAGCCAGAAGGGTGAGGGCTGGATAGCTTTGCCCACTAAGTATGATGACGGCGGGTTCTCCGGCGGCAATATAGAACGCCCGGCGCTATGTCAGATGTTGGAAGATATCGGGGCTAATAAAATAGACTGCGTAGTGGTGTATAAAGTCGACCGGCTCTCCCGCTCGCTGATAGATTTTGCCAGGATCATCGATGTGCTGGATAAAAATGAAGTTAGTTTTGTATCGGTCACCCAGCAGTTTAATACCTCCAATTCCCTGGGCCGGCTGACTTTAAATATACTATTATCTTTTGCCCAGTTCGAGCGGGAGATTATAGCCGAACGCACCCGGGACAAAATGTGCGCCGCCCGAAAGAAAGGTAAATGGATAGGCGGCATCCCCATGCTGGGCTATGATGTTGATTATGTGGTAAAAAAACTGGTGGTAAATGTTGAAGAAGCTAATATCGTCAGGGAAGTTTTTCAGCTATACGCACACCACCAATCCCTTATCAAATTAGCTCAAGACTTAAATTCCCGTGGCTGGACCACAAAATCCTGGGTGAGCCGCAAGGGCCGGCAATACTATGGCAAGGCATTTACCAAGACCAATTTACATAGCTTGCTTACCAATGTTATTTATTTGGGCAAAGTAGAGCACCAGGGCGAGCTATATGAAGGGGAACATCAGGCTATTATTGATAAGACCATTTGGATTAAGGTTCAGCAGATAATGGAAAGCAATTCCCGCAACCATGGCACTCAGCAGAGGAATAAATATAGCGCTCTGTTACGGGGCCTGCTTATCTGTGGCAGCTGCGGTAAATCCATGAATCATACCTATACCAAAAAGTGTTTTAACCTGTACCGTTATTATGTCTGTGATACAGCCCAGAAGCAAGGCTACAAAGCATGTGCTACTAAATCTGTGACGGCCAGGAAAATTGAGGATTTTGTGATAGGGCAGATTAAGAAAATCGGCGCTGATCCTGATGTGCTGAAAGAGACGGCTAAAAAGCTAAAACTGGGATTGGAGGCCCAAATAGCTTCTTTTGATAATGAGGCGGAGTATCTGCGGAAAGAACTGGCTATGCTGAAAAGGCAGGCTAATAAACCTGCTAATGGTGACGGGGTGGATACTTCCGATAATGTTACTGACCGGCTTAAACTTTGCGAAAAACGGCTATCGGAAATAAACCGGCAGCAGTTATTGTTAGCAAATACCAAGATTAACGAAAAAGAGCTAAAAAAGGCCCTCGGATTATTTGAACCAATTTGGGATGTACTTTATCCCCAGGAGCAGATTCGTATCATTAATCTGTTGATTGAGAAAGTCATTTATGACGGCGAGAAGGGAAGCGTGACCATAAATTTTCACCCCCTGGGCATCAAAGCCTTAGCAGATGAGGCTAATATTAAAAATGAGGCAACCGTATGAATCAAGAACATAAGCTACAGGCCTTATCAGTGGAATATAAAGTGGATTTCGGCAATGGAAAGCGGAAAGCTAAACCAAAAAAGCCGCCTAAGCAAAAACCCACCAAACTCCCCCGGATCACACGATTATTAGCGCTTGCCCATCATCTGCAGGATTTGCTTAACCAAGGTGCAGTTAAAGATTATGCTGATATCGCCAAACTATCCGGCTTGTCACGCTCCAGGGTCACTCAGATTATGAATTTGACGCTATTGGCCCCGCAGATTCAGGAGAAGCTCTTTTTCCCCAGCAATGAGAATCAAATTAAGGAGCAAGCTTTCCGTAGGGTACTTAAGTGGGCTGTGTGGCAAGAGCAGGTAAAAGTTTGGAAAGATTTAAAGGGGACGTGGGAATAATTGACTTTATAATCAGTTGCACCGCCTCCATCCAGATCATCGGTTATTCAATTTTTCAATTAATTTCACAACCAGTTGTCTTGTGTCGGTTGGCAATTTGCGACATAAATTAATGATCAATTCCTCTTCTTTATTGAGCTTATGCGTTGGCGCATCATCCCTGCCTAATAAATAATCCACGGTAACCTTGCCATAATCGGCTAATTTCCCCAGTGAACATAGTGAAGGAGTTCTATCGCCAGATTCATATTGGTTTATTAATGAGCGGTTTATTCCAGTTTTGTTAGCAAATTCAGCTTGGGTCAATGCGCCCCTCATTTTTTTGATTTTATTGCTAATTTCATGTGATTGCATTTATGGACTCCGCGTGACATGTTATGTGAAATATAACTGCATATATGTTATATATTATAACTATTGATTTGTATTTGTCAATGATTATTAGACCTTATATTATTATAAATAAAAAAAGCTAGGCCCCTCGGCAAGAGGGTTACCTAGCCTTATAAGGTAGGTTGGCTAAATTGAAGGGAATTCCCACCTACCAATTTCAAGTGTAACCATAAATAACATATTTGTCAAATCTTGTCTTTAGGCTTAGTATAATCAGTCCACATTCCTATACCCATAGCTTTTGCCCGATCCTCATATTTTTTAAATTCAGAGAAGTATTTACAATGTACTGATTCGTCGGCTTCACCTAAACCATTTTTTATTATCTCAGCATTGACAAAGGTTCCATCTGGCAAATAAACATAAGCCAGCCACCTGCCTTTATGATCTTCTTTTATTTTGTCAAACTCTAATCTTACCGTTTTTCCTTCAATTAAGTTTATCGTAAAATCGATAGCCTCTTTGCCATACACCATACTTCTTGCATCCGGACCCCTAATATCAGGCACCTTGACTCCCATGAGCACAACATCACGTTGCACTCCTTCATGATCAAATGTAATAAACTTACCGCCAGTAATAACAGTAATACAGGGGTATATAGAGTTTGTTTTAGCAGCCGAGAGGAGAAGAAGAGAAATAGACATGGATAACACAGTAATATAATTATTGCTCATGTTTTTTAAATTTGATGTTTTTACTAGTAAGTTTAATGTCTTAGATTGTTTTAATTAATTTAAAAATACGATTGATAATTAAATTACAGTATAGCATAATGTATTATAACAAAGAAACTTTCTTAAATATTTCAGATGTGTGATTTAGCTATGGGGAAATATGCCATTGAATTATTTATTGGTTTAAAATCTGCTAAAAGGAAAAATCATGAAAACCAGAATTATTTTAATTTGCATAGCAGTTATTTTATTGATGTTCTGTAGGGCAAATGTATTACTTTATGCAGATTGTCGAGGGTGTTGCTCCGGTCATGGAGGTATAGTCTGTGATAATGGGATCACAAAATGTGTGGATGGCACTGATTTAACACAATCATGCAAGAATAAAGGCTGTGATGTTTGCGGTACCACTACTACACCTACCACCAATACATCATCAAACAAAACAATCAAAATAGCCAGTTTCAATATACAGATTTTTGGAAGGGCAAAAGCTAAAAAACCGGAAGTTATGGAAATACTGGCAAGAACCATCTCAAATTTCGATATTGTTGCAATTCAAGAAATCAGAGATAAAACCGCTACCGCAATTAAAAAACTTGAAGTTGATGTCGATGAATTAGGAACCAATTACGATTATATTATGGGGCCGCGTTTAGGTAGGACAAATTCTAAGGAGCAGTATGCCTTCTTTTATAATACTGAAACGATTACAGCGAGCGGTTCATATACGTATATCGAAAATTCAGGGGATATATTCCATAGAGAACCGTTTATTGGTAAATTTCAAGCCAAAAACGGCATATTTGACTTTATTATAATAAATATTCATGCTGATCCGGATGAGGCCACCAGTGAAATCAAATCACTTCCCTTAGTAGTTAATGATGCGAAAAGCCATTTCTCCGAAAATGATGTAATCGTATTAGGGGATTTAAACGCAGATTGTAGTTACTATAATGAAGATAGCAGCCATACACTAACCGGCAGTGATTATAAATGGTTGATAAGTAACGATATGGTCACCAATATGGCGAATACACCGTGTACTTACGACAGAATAATTATCACCTCGACTTTAAGAGAAGACTATGCGGATGTAGCCAATGTTTTTAGGTTTGATCAGGAATTTGAATTAGATTGCGAAAGAAGAGAAGTATCAGATCACTATCCAGTTTTCGCTAGTTTTCATATTGATAGGGACACAGATTAATCCCTAAAATAGAGATTGAAGGGCAAAAAGCAAAAAACCTCTTCTTTAATCAATGGCTTCGGTGAGGTATAATACTCACCAGTTGGGTGAAACCATTTCACAAAGAAGAGGTGATAGAATGATAAAACAAACGGTTCTTCCATTCAAGTTAAAAAGAGCAAGAGAAGAAATAACCGCCCGCAGCGGACTGGCAATTTATGATGAGTTAATGCGAGCCTATAAGGTGGCAGAATCGGTTGAGCGGCATTTGCCAAAGCCCGGGTCAGGAGCGGGAATTGAGGCCATCAATTATGTGCGGCCCATCTCCATGACGCTTTACGGTGGCGGGGAGAAAATAGAACATACCAGAGAAATCAGGGAGGATAAAGCCTTGCGGGCAGTCTTGGGAATGGATACCATTCCTTCCGTCTCCGCCATGGGGGATTGGTTGGTGCGCATGGGATTCCGGGGCGGAATCGATGGGATGGAAAGGGTAAATGATGAAATTAACCGCAAAATATTGCGGCAGGATAAGCGCCAGGAATATACCTTGATTATCGATCCTACTATTATAGAAGCTGATAAACGCCAGGCTCAGATGACCTATGAAGGCGTGAAGGGTTACCGCCCGGTAGTGGCCACGCTCAAGGAACTGGGTTTGACAATCGCATATCAGTTTAAAGAGGGTAACGATAACTCCGGCAAGCTTGAGATCGTAAAGAAAGCTTTTGAGAAAATGACAAAAAACAAAAAGATAAAAGAAGTACTTCTGGATGCTGAGTATTACTGTAACGAGGTAATGGACTACCTGAATGAGCGCGGAGTAAGTTGGGCAATTGGAGCTGATAGGGACGAGGCGGTAATGAGAGCGATCGAATCCATCCCCCAAAGCGACTGGCAAGCGTATCAGACAAAAGACGGGATAACTACGGATAGGCAGATAGCCGAAACAGTCCATTGTACCAACAAGGGCAAAAAAGCGTTTCGGCTGATAGCGCTCAGGTGGCGGGATAAGCAGTTGGAGCTTTTCAAAAACATCTACCACTATCGCTGCATCGGGGCCAAATTTGAGCAAGCCATCAGCGTTCAGGAAATAATCTGGCATTACAATCAGCGCTGCCATATAGAGAATCACATCAAGGAATTAAAGGGCGGCTTCGGCATGGGAAGCATGCCCAGCGGGGAATTTGTGGGAAATGCTGTTTGGTTCGGCATCGGAGTCTTGAGCTACAATCTATTCATTGCCCAAAAGCTTTTCACCTTGCCGCAAGGCTGGCAAAACAAGACCATAAAAAGCGTTCGCTGGTTATTAGTGCAAGTAGCGGGTAAGTGGATTGAACATGGGCGGCAGGTGATTTTAAAGCTGGCCACGAGCAAAAAGAAGTTCGATATTTATTTACAGATGAGGCAGCGAATATATGTTTTGTCGCTGGAATGAGCGCAAGTTAGCCGACAAATCTGAACTAACTCAAAAAGCCAGGCCGTAGTATGCCGGAAACCGGTATTTGAAGGCAGAAACCAGCAGACCAACCCAAAAAAACAGGTAAGTTTAGCGATGTAAACAAAATATTTCAGTTTTCAGCTTTAAAAAGTGTCCAAAATAACAAAACTCAAACTGTCAATGAACCAATGCCTATTTTTGGGTTAATAGAGCCTGTTGAATATTCACCATAATCTTTCCTGCCCATAATTACTGTTAAACTATTAGTAGCAGATCTGAACATGAGAGCAAATAAGGTTGCTATCTTCACCGGAATAAGGAGATGTCCCGCAAGGGTGATTGGGAGATGGTTGGTATTAGCGAAGAGGAAGGTTAAGTTACGCTGTCCCATCTCTAATAGAGAGTTTGAGTGAGACCTGTTTTGTTATTATCGTGGAGGAACTGAATTATATTAAGTGGCCGACCACTGATTAGCTGGAATCAATTTTTTAAAATAGGCACACATTGATGTGGTATGTGTATATTTTAGAATGTCGTGACCAAACCCTCTATACAGGGATAACAACCGATCTCAAAAGACGGTTGGAAGAACACAACACTTCTACCCAGGGCGCCAAATATACCAGGGGTAGAAGACCTGTACAATTGGTTTATTCCAGTAAATTGCCCCATAAGTCCGCCGCCCAGAAAGAAGAGTATCGAATAAAAAAATTAAGCAAAGCGGAAAAACTCAACATTATAGAGGGCGGGGCGCCCTTTAAAGGTTAGGCGGAGCGAAATACAGTGCGCAAGGATATTGATTTGGAAGATTTCAAAAATCTACTCAAAGAAAAACTCGCGGTTGCGGTGGCCAGGCGAGAGGGTCAAGAAAAGGACGAAGCGCCGGTCGAACTTGTGATCAATCCCGAGTGGGCCGTCTATCACGTATGGATGCCATGCAGCAGCAGGCTATGGCTAAAGCTAGCGGCCGCCGTACCGAGCTGGAGCGACAACGAATCGTGTCGGCACTTGACCGTATACAATCCGGCGACTATGGCTACTGTTTGAAGTGCGAAGATTAGATTGCGGAAGGCCGCTTGCGGTTTGATCCCAGTGCTTTTCTCTGCATCTCCTGCGCCAAAAAAGCGGAAAGGAAATGAGCCGCACTTTGGCAACTCTAAAAACTATGTCAAAAAAACACCCGGCAGTCAAATTTAAAAACATGATAAATTGGCAATCAATAAACGATTCCAGTATTGCAACACTCTGCAATTATCAGGATTATATGCGATGATAAAGAGAGTTTCACCCCTTATTATTTTAGCATTGGGGTTTTTTATATTAGTCTCTGCCCATGCTTCGCCCAAAGAATGCAAATGCCACAGTAA
>JAJRUS010000084.1 GCA_024277675.1 bacterium
AGCGAGGAAAGTAAGAAACATAGCCCATTTTTTCGATTATTTGAGGCGAATAGCGTGCCTATTTAACGAAAATGAGCGGGAAAATGGATATGTTTATCACTTTACGCAGTAGAATCACCTAAAGTCCGACAGGCTCCTAGGGTCGGGTATAAGTTGTTATTTGTCATCTGCTAAGAGGGGAAGATATATGATGAAAAAACAAGAGTTAATTAAAAAATTACAGCAACAGACAACCGAATATTTTAAAGGTAAAGGATATGCTACTGCTAAGTGTGGATATATTCTGGAAAAGCGTGGTGATTGGCAACATAATATTATTTTAGGGGAAGTTACTGACTATATTAAAAATAAGAAGGAAGAATGTGAAAAGAAAAAAATTCCATTTCCGCTGCATAAATGGATTCATCACGGACTGAGTTCTCAGGCCTGTCTATTTAATTTACTTGGTCCATTTGTAGTAAATCAGGATTATGCAACCCTGAAAGAAATTCTATTATTATCAGGGTTAAATATTGGTAATATTTCCTCAGCAGAGTTTGAATTTTCAGATAGAGATATATTTAAGGAATATCAAGGGCAACCAACCTCAATAGATTTATATGTGGAGACTGATAAAGACGAAAAGGTTATCGTTGAGTTTAAATTTACGGAATCGAAATTTGGAACTTGCTCAGTCTATAAAAATGGCGATTGTGATGGGGCAAATCCAAGAGGTAGTTTAGGTTTATGCTATCTACACCAACTAGGCAGAACATATATGAGCTTGATGGAAAAATATAATTTACTCAACGATGCTGAATCTTGTCCATTTACTGAATTTTACCAAGCTTATAGATTATTAATCTTTGCCCGGGAGAAAAATGGGTATTTTTTACTGATTCACGATGAAAGAAATCCAACCTTTTTGACGCAAGATAGGGGAAGATACAAGCGTTTTAAACAATTATTACCCCAAAACATTGCTGACGAAATTTTTATATTGAGTATCCAACAAATTGTAGAATATCTTCAAAAAGATGCCAAATATAATTGGCTGGCAGAATTTAAAAAGAAATATTTATAGTAGGCGGCAGATAACAGCGTGTTTGCGGCTCACTATGTTTGACCAAATGCTTCTGCTTTTTGTGATATGATAAAATAGTAAAAGGAGGCATACACAGTGGCAAATGAAAACTTTCCTCTTTTTAGCATTCGGCTTGATCTATATATCTAGCTGAAGAATCAGGAGAAACATCATGAAATATCGATCTCTATTACGGTTGCCTATAGCCATATTATTATGGGTTTCTTTATGCCTGGGATTAAGCCCTGATCTTTCGGCGGAGCAGCCCGGCAGTATTCTGACCAGTACCAAAGAACAGCAAGCGGGGCTGGCAGTTACCGTTTATCAACAAAATCTGGGGCTGGTATCTGAAGTCCGTTCTTTTAAGCTTCAGCCCGGCTTAAACCAGGTAAATATTCAGGATATACCCAGGGCCATAGACCCCTCTTCGGTTCAACTCCGGTTTATACCCCCGCTTGAGCAGATAAAAATTCTGGAGCAGAACTTCAAATATGACATAGTGAACCCCAAAACGCTGCTTCAAAAATATATCGGGCAGTCCATCGAGTTACATGAAAAGATCGAGGGCCAGGTTAAGGAAAAGATAACCCGGGCAACGCTGCTCGGTGTCGGCGACCCCAATGTTTACCGGATTGGCAATCAGCTCCATCTGGGGCATCCCGGCCGGGTGGTATTAAATAGTCTGCCCGATGAACTGGTAATTAAGCCCCAGCTTGAGTGGTTACTTAAAGCAGCCCGGGCGGGGCAGCCGCGTTGCCGAATCAGCTACTTAACTAAGGGGTTAAATTGGACTACCGACTATCTGGCCACATTGAATTCGGATGAAACTACATTAAGCCTGGAAGCCTGGGTTTCGATTAATAATCAAAGTGGAACCGGCTATAAAAATGCAAGCATTAAGCTGGTTGCCGGCCGGCTTCAGCGCTACCCTGCTGCGGTGCGACCCATGAGGGGGGCGAGGCTTATGGCGGCGGCAGCAGCCTTACCTGAGCAACCTCTATTTGAATATTATTTATATACCTTGGCCGGGCTTACCAGCTTACCGGATAACCAGACCAAACAAATAAAACTGATGCAAGCTGCAGATATTCCGGCCCGAAAAACTTATTTGCTTAAGATACAGGCCCCCGCTGCTCACTACCGCCCTATAAAGCCGGGAAAAAACCGAATACCGGTAATGGTAACGCTTAAGTTTATCAATCAAAAAGAGAGCAACCTGGGGATGACATTGCCCCAAGGGAAGATCAGGGTCTTTAAGGCTGATGAGAAACAGGGGCTGCAATTAATCGGTGAGGACAAGCTGGCTCATACCCCTAAAGGTGAAAGAGTTAGACTAACCTTGGGCGAGGCTAGTGATATCGTGGGGGAACGGGTACAGCTTGAATATAAAAAACTGGGGAAAACCGCATACCAGGCGGAATATCAGGTAAGCTTGCGTAATCATAAATCTATCCCGGTTAAGGTAACCATACAGGATCATTTCTCCGGCGACTGGAGGATAACCAATAGCAGCATACCCTTTACCAAAAAGGATTATCGCACCGCCGAAGCAACGGTGGAGGTAGCCGCCGGTGCAGAGGAAAAAATAACCTATACCATAAGGGTCGAGCGTTAGGGTGTATAGACAAACGAATTTATATAGGAAACAATAACCTTATGAGAGAAAAATCAAAGAGGATTATGTTATTAGCAGGTACTGGAAAGCACCACACCCATCAGCAGAGGTAGCCCCATGAGCAAAAGGGATATAATTTTAGCTGAGATAAAACAAATACCGGACTCGGCGCTGGAAGAGGTGTTGGACTTTGTCCATTTTCTCAAAATAAAAACCGTTAAAAAAACGTTGGAAACTACAATTGCCAGTGAATCTTCACTGAAAAAGGATTGGTTAAAACCGGAGGAGGATCAGGCGTGGCAAGATTTGTAAGGGCAGATGTGGTTGTAGTCCCATTTCCTTTTTCCGACCTAACCCAGGCCAAAAGGCGTCCGGCTTTGGTTATTGCAGGGTTGGAAGGTGATGATATCATCTTATGCCAGATAACCAGTCGGGGAGTTAAAGATAAATATGCTATTTCCATCGATGAAGGTGATTTTGCCGGCGGGACATTAAAACAAAGGAGTAATATCCGGCCGAATAGAATCTTTACCGCCGATCAACATATTATCCTGTACAGGGTTGGACAACTTAAAATAGAAAAGGTTACTGAAGTTACTGATAGCATAATAGACATCCTACGCCACTAAAAGAAGGAACATACCATTATCCAGTTTAGCCCATACAGCCAGGTAAAACTACACACGCTTTCCTCCCTGCCAAACATATTTGTCGATTATTGTGAGGAATCGGCCCAGGTTAGCCCCTATTTTGCCTATATGCCCGGGCAGTTGGAAGCCAGGGTAAGCCAGCTTAAAAGCCAGCCTCCGCCTAAACGGGAAAAGCTGGCCGCACACCTGCTGGATTATAACGCCCAAATGGGCGCCTCCCAGGCTACATTCGATAATATAAATAAACTGGCTGAAGGCGCCTTGGTGGTGATGACCGGACAGCAGCCGGGTTTACTCACCGGCCCCCTATATACTATTTATAAGGCCATAAGCTGCCTTCGGCTGGCCCGGCATATAGCAAAAACCTATCATTGCCCCTGTGTGCCGGTGTTCTGGAATGCGGCTGAGGATCACGATCTGGCGGAGGTTAACCGGCTTTATATGCTGAACCGGGAGGATGAGTGGCAGTATCTGGAACTTAACGCCGCTAAGGAATATCAGGGCCAGGCGGTGGGCCGAATTCCCCTGGAGGGCTGGGATGAGTTGTGGGGTTGGCTTGATAATATTTTACCCGATACTGATTTTAAGTCCGGCTGTAAGCAGTTACTTCAAGAAAGCTGGGAGACTTCAGCTAATTGGGGGGAATGGTTTTCCCGCTTAATGCTTAAATTGTTCGGGAAATATGGGCTGGTGTTGGTAGACCCGAATCAAACGCCTATCCGGCAATTGATGAGCCCCGTATTAGAGCAGGTGCTTAAAAACCCCCTGCTCCCCGCCAGGCTGACAATCGAGGCCGCAGAGAAGTTGCAGCAGGCGGGCTATAAGATACAGCTTCGGCGGGCTGCCAAAAGTTGTTCTTTCTTTATATTTGAGTACCAAAAGCGACAGCCGGTCAGTTTTTCCGATGGGCGGTTTTATACTCCTGGCGCCAGCTACTCACCCGATGAGCTAAGCTCCATGTTACAGCAGGAACCAGAGCGTTTCAGCCCCAGCGTGGTACTGCGACCCATAATGGCCGATTATATGTTTAATACCGCAGTTTATGTAGCCGGCCCCGGGGAAATCGCTTATTTCCCCCAATTAAAGGCTGTGTATGAATATTTACAGGTAGCTATGCCGCTTATCCGGCCTCGCACCAGCCTGAGCATCATAGAAACCAGGATCGGGAAGGTTTTGAGGAAATGCGGCCTGTCACCGATTATGCTTCAAAAAGATGTAGGCCAGATAATGAGCGAGCTTACCCGCCAGAGGAGTCGGCTGGCGGGAAGCGCTCTGTGGGAGCAAACCAGACACGAAGCCCTGGAACCGCTTCGCCGCTTGAGAAATGAGGCATTGGCTCAAGACCAGTCATTGGCGGCCGCCATTGAGTCCGCTATGGGAAAAATTGCCTGGCAATTAAATCAACTGGAATCAAAGACTATTCAACTATACAAAAAGAAAAATTCGACCTTAACCGCTCAACTGAAACGGGCTAAAAGCTATCTGTTTCCCGAACAGCAGTTACAAGAACGGCGCTTGAATCTGTTTTATTTTCTGAATAAATATGGCTTAGACTGGTTGGATGGGTTAGTGGAATGCACTCCATTGGAATATGGGGCGCATCATTTTATGGGGTTTACAATTTCGGCGCTTTAACTTTTTCCCTGCATTCCCAGTAAGCTTCCGCGTAAGGTTTTCACCTTGTTGTTTTTAATACTCCCCAGCTTGCTTTCTCCTAAAATCGCAAACCGCAGTACTCCATCAATGGTATTTTCCTCAATAACAGGATTACCGGAGTCAATGTAAATTGCCGGCGGGCCGCCACTGGTTATCTTATTCTTCTTAATTATTGCATTTGACATAACCAGAAGAATAGAACGTCCCCGTCTGTCGGCAATTTTGTTTTCTATAATAACGGGGGAACTATCTTGACACATTATCGCCCCGCCTTTATTATTTTTTATGGTATTACCCTTAATGATCGCCTGGGTTTTGTAGGCGTTTTCCTGGTTATTGGAATTAATGGGATTATTTTCTGTCTGTGCTATTACCCCGCTAACCAATATACCGAACCCTCGATTTTGATATAATTCGTTGGTTAAAATCCTGGGGTTAGCCTTAACAATTTCAATTGCCGATCGGTTGTTTTTAAATACCTGGTTGTACTCAATAGTGGGTGAAGTCCCCCTGTCAACAAAGATACCCGAATTCCGGTTCTCGGTAATTTTACAATTAGTTATATAAGGGGAGCCCGCTTTCACATAAATTGCCCCCTGGCTGCTGGCTTTAGCCCCTTTTATAGTCACTCCCTTCAGGGTACACTTACCGGCCAGAGTAACAATGGGGCCGGCAACATATGGAGAATCAGTAATTATCGTGGTATTTGGATCTTCCCCATATAAACTTACCCCATGCTTAAGGCTGACCGAGCCTTCATATATTCCGGCCGCCAGCTTAATCTCGTCACCGGGTTGACTTACATCAATAGCCTGCTGAATGGTTTTATATTCATCGGGCAGGTAAATGACTCTGGCTGCTGAATTCATAGCCGGAACCAGCAGGAAACCTGTTATCAGGCTGAGGCCGGCAGCAAATTTTAAATGATATCGCATTATGTGTTTATTGGAATAAGGTTAAATTGCGTCTGGATTAGAACCAGCTCTCTTCTTCCTCGGGGGCTGCTTCTCCGGGTAATCTCGATATTGAAGTATCCAGGATATTGTTATTCTGAATAATCGCCAGCGAGGTATCCCCTACAATTCCACGGCGACCGCCACCCAGAATGGTATTGCCTTCAACGATAGGGGCGGAACCCGTTTTGATATATATACCGGCAGGGCCATCGGTTGAAATATTATTACTCAAAACCTGGGGAGAAGCCGCAATAATCATAACGCAAGTCGATCCCCGGTTGGTAATAATATTATTGCTGATACGCGGAGACGTGTTCTCACAAATAATTGTTGGCGGGCCATTACTACCGGCAAAGGTATTATTTTCAATTACGGCTTCTACCTCAATATCAGCGCCCTTAACCGATAATATAGCTATTTCCACCCCGGAGTTATCATGCACATCATTGCCTTCAATTATCATAGAGCTACAACTGATGGCGCCGATACCAGCCAGTCCATTGGCATAAATGCGATTGCCCTTGATCAGCGTGGCTGAACCCACATTACCAATACCGGCACGGGTATTGGCAAAGATTTCGTTACCGATAACAGTAGCGGCAGCTCCATAGTTGCAAGCAATCCCAGGGCCGCCATTATTGTGAATTCGGTTATTTTCAATTATGGGCCGGGCCTTAGCGTTGTGGGCTCCAATACCAGTATAATCATTATCCCGAATAATGCAATTGGAAATACGGGGAGAGGTGTTCTTGCAATATACAGCATGCCCCGGTCGGCCATGGGCGCCGGTAATGGTAAACCCATCCAAAGTACAATCATCGGCGGTAGTAATCACCGGGCCGGGGGGACCTTCAGCCAGAGAAACAATAGTAGTCGTATCTGCACTCTCACCCAACAAATCCACGCCGGCCCGCATAGTTATAACCTCTGAATAAATACCAGCCAGCACCTTCACCTTGTCCCCGGCCACTGCTGCATCGATTGCATCCTGGATTCTGTCATAATCCCGGGGAACAATAATTTCTTTGGCCGAAACTATAGAGTTAAAACCAAACAAAAACCCCAGCATTAACCCCCAGCATAATATCTTTCTAATCATTATAAACCTCATATCTTTCTAATTTATAAGATTCGTAACAAAAAAATTTATTCCTATATTGATACATTAATAGTATAGCAATCATCAAGCTGGATTTCAATTTTTCCCATATCGACAGGGTTATTTACCGCAACATTTCTTGTACTTTTTACCACTGCCGCAAGGACAGGGGGTATTACGGCCAATTTTTTCCACCGTTCGCCGTTCAGGGGTATGAGAGCGTTCTTTAATTTGTGTCATCACCTGTTCGCGCCGCTTTTCCTCGCGCCGCTCTTCTTCCTCTACCGCCTGCACTCTGAATATATATTTTACAATCTCCTCTTTCATCCGCTCAACCATCTGGGAAAACATCTCAAAGCCTTCGCGTTTATACTCTATCAGGGGGTCCTTCTGGCCGTAGCCCCGCAAACCGATACCTTCCTTCATTTGATCCATGGCATACAGGTGATCTTTCCACAAGCTGTCAATCACCTGCAGCATGATAATCTTCTCCAGATGGCGCATCATCGACGCCCCCATCTGACGCTCTTTATATTCGTAAGCTCCCTTAATAACCGAAAGCAACTTTTCGCGTAACTCATCATAAGTCAGCTCTTCCAACTGTTCGTTTTTCAGTGGGAGACTAACCGATAATCGACGGATTAAATCCTCTTCCAAGCCTTGAATATCCCAATCATCAGGATGAATATCCGGCGGGGTATGAATCATCAACATATCATCCACCAAATATTTCACCATTCCCATTATCTCTTCCTTTAAGCCCTCTCCTTCCAATACCTGCCGCCGCTGTTGATAAATAACCTCGCGCTGCTTATTCATTACATCGTCATATTCCAACAAGCGCTTCCGTATATCGAAGTTATTACCCTCTACCCTTTTTTGCGCATTCTCGATTGACTTGGTAATCATATTGTGCTCAATCGGTACCCCCTCTTCCATGCCCAGTCTCAACATAATATTGCTGATGCGTTCTGAGCCGAAAATGCGCATTAAATCATCCTCCAGGGACAGATAAAAACGGGAGGAACCCGGATCACCCTGCCGACCGGCGCGCCCCCGTAACTGATCATCTACCCGACGACTTTCATGGCGTTCAGTACCGATTATATGCAGCCCCCCGATCCGGTTGACTTCAGCCTCCACTTCCACCTCGCCGTCACCCATCGCCTTATATACCTGGCATAAGCTTTTATAGTTTAAAATATTTTTCCAGGAGTCGGGATATTTCTGATGCAATATCTCAACAAACTTTCTTTGCTGTTCTTTATTTACCACTCCCTCACCCAGCACAATATCGGTTCCCCGGCCGGCCATATTGGTGGAAATGGTTACCGCACCACGTTGCCCGGCCTGGGTAATAATCTCAGCCTCTTTCTCGTGATACTTGGCATTTAGCACATGGTGCTTTATGCCCTTCTTTTTCAGCATGTTGGATAACTGCTCCGATTTTTCCACCGATATAGTACCCACCAGCACCGGCCTACCATCTTTATGTAAATGCGCAATATCCTCCACCACCGCCTTGAATTTCTCGCGCTCGGTGCGATAGATACAATCCGGAAAATTACAGCGGATTAACGGCTTGTTGGTGGGCAGTACCACTACATCCAGGTTATAGGTTTTGTTGAACTCCACCGCCTCGGTGTCCGCAGTACCGGTCATTCCGGCCAGCTTGTCGTACATGCGGAAATAATTTTGCAGGGTAATGGTGGCCAGCGTCTGGTTGGTTTTGGCTACCTTGGCTCCCTCCTTGGCCTCCACCGCCTGGTGCAGACCGTCGCTCCAGCGGCGACCGGGCATCATGCGTCCGGTAAACTCATCCACAATAACCACTTGATCGTCTTGAACCACATAATCCACATCTTTTTCAAAGATAGTATATGCCTTGAGCAATTGATTCAGATTATGTTCTATTTGAAGGCGCTGATCCATCTGATGTTGTAATTCATTGATTTTCTGCTCTTTTTCTGAATCAGAAAGCGCCCCATCCTGCTGAATGGCATAGATCATGTCATGAATACCCCCCTCATCATCTTTGAGGGCTATGGCGGCAAACAACTGCGGGTTACGCTTCACTAAATAGTCACGACCGATGGTATTAAGCTCGGCAGTACGGCTCTCTTCGGTTATGGTATAATAGATAGCCTCATCCAGCACCCCGGAAAGTTCCTTCTCACGCACATAATTGTCCTCAAGCTCCTGTACCAGCTTATGTAGACGCTTGTCCTCCATCATTCCTAAAAAACGAGCATCCTTAGGGGCCGCATACTTGACTTTGAGCAGCAGTTCCGCTTTTTCATATAATTTTTCATCATCCAATTTAGCTACCTGATCCAACAGCTCATCCACTTTATGCCGCTGCTTATTCTTCACCAACTCCTGAACATAGGGGTTATACTGGACAAAAGACTCCTCCCCGCTATGTTCCACTTCACCGGAAATAATCAGCGGAGTACGGGCTTCGTCAATTAAGATACTATCCACCTCATCCACGATGGCGTAATGATGCCCGCGCTGAACGTAGTCGCCTAAATCAAACTTCATGTTATCCCGCAGGTAGTCAAAGCCAAATTCGTTATTGGTACCAAAGACAATATCGGCCGCATAAGCCTGCTTGCGCCAGCGATCATCCATATCATGCTGAATCAAGCCCACGGTCAATCCCAGAAATTTGTATATCTGCCCCATCCACTCGCTGTCCCGGCGGGCCAGATAATCGTTTACGGTTATCACATGCACCCCTTTACCGGTAAGCGCATTTAAGTATGCCGGCAGGGTAGCCACTAATGTCTTACCCTCGCCGGTTTTCATTTCAGCAATCTTGCCCTCATGCAGAACTATCCCACCCATGAGTTGTACATCAAAATGACGCATATTAAGCGCCCGCCTGGAGGCTTCCCGCACTACGGCAAAAGCTTCCGGTAAGATGTCCTCAAACAGGGTATTGGTTAACTCCTTCAGCTTAATCTTCAGCTTCTGTTTATCATCGCCGGTAGTCAGTACAATACTTGATTCCAACTCTTCAATCTCAGTTTTATGTATATCGAACTTCTTGGCAAGATGTTCTTTAAAGTAATTGGTTTTAGCCCGCAGTTCGGCATCGCTCAAAGCCTGTATCTGCGGCTCCAGGGCATTAACCGCCTCCACGTAGGGTCTGAGTCGCTTCAACTCCCGCTCGTATTTAGTGCCGATGACCTTTTTTAACAAACTCTGAATCATAAATCCTTCTCCTCCAGCCTAGTATAACATCCTTACTTTATGCGTGCATACGTATATAGGAGATTATATATTCATTCTGACAAAAACTCAAGCCCTTAACCCCTAAATCGTGAACACTTTTAAGTAGTGATAGCCATAAGCCCTTGTCGGAGAGGCCCTCGCGACCTCCCGATGTTCGGGTGGGGACAAGCCCCACCGCTACATTAACTGGTTGTATTTTCAGTTTTTATGCAAGTAACGACAGCAAAACTGTCCATGACTCAGCTTGACCCAAATCCACCGCTTAATTATAAGCGGATGGGGAACTGGAAGATTTTGAGGGTTTTTTGAGAATATACCCCTCTCAAATCTTTCTTTGGCCGACCAGGACTGCATTATCCCAAGGGCACCGACACCAAACCAGCAAGCTTAACCCTAATTTCCAGCAGCCGGTCAATGCTCGAATGATTACGGCTTAAGCGAATTACCGGCCGGCGGGGATTGGTTGCAATGGATGGGTGGTAAAAAGACCGCCGCCGATCGGAACGATGGGCGGCTTTTGGGTTTGAAAAAGGAACAGGGGGGTGGTTGATTTCTTGTATCAATGATTTGTTTATGTTACTATAGTATTAATATTAAAATTGTTTCCAATTATTAAAAAGGTGGTGATTAAAACATGGCTACCAGAAAAAAGAGGTGCCGATTCTGTAGCGCCATAAATCCCAAGGAAGCTACGGTTTGCGAACTTTGTGGTCGTTCATTGTCCAACAGGCAACATATCATGGTAAAATCAATTATCGGGATTGTATTGGGACTGGCTTTGATTGTGGTGATATATATCATGCAAAAAACACCGCTGTACATTACCGGCTCATCGCATGCCCCCCGTTTGGAGCTTATTTCATCAGCCGGCTATGCCTCGCTTTCGGGTGATATGATTGTAGAAGGTAAAGTGCGCAACATCGGCGGAGATATGTTAAAAGATATCCAGGTCGTGGTTTCCTGGTATGATAAACAAGGAAATAAGTTATCCGAAGCCAAATCCGATATCTACCTTAACCCGGTAATGAGTTTTCAGGTTTCCCCCTTTAGGGTTAGCATGCCCCGTAATCCCCAGATGGGGAGATATGATATCAAATTCATTACCCGGGCAGGAGACGCAATCTATACCAGGGACAGACGGGAAAAAACTGAGGGCTAATAGGTAATTATATAAGGTATTAAATGTTGAAGCTTTACTCAGCTCATACAGATGATCGGCAGGCATTAAAGTTCACCCTGAAAGAAATACAGAACATTATAAATACTGCCCAACAAAGTGAGCTTTTACCGGATAGTAGCTTGCACATTTTAACGGCTGATAAGCAGCATTTTTATATAGCTATCCCCACCGCCGAAACAGAAACCATCTTTCCTATAGCAGCAGGTTTTATTGTAGGAAGAAAAATTTTGGATGAAAAAAGCCAGGCTGTTTACCTTTGTGAAGATGGAAAGATCAGGGAATTACCCCCTCCCCGCTGCGGTATTTAACCCCCACGAAAGATTTAAAAAACGGGCGGGTGGTATATGTCGGTGACGGGAAAGAGACGAATACCCCTGAGCCATCCTGAAAGCGGCTTTACAGCTTAACCCAACCGCCGGCTACTGCTTGAGGAACTGCGGCGGCTGTGGGATCAGCCCGATAATAGCTGCGGCTTCCGGGATACGGAATCCTTTAAACTAAATACTATGGCTATTCATCAAACAAAGCACACTTTAGTCGGACGAACCCTACCTCCTGTTGCTTGACACAACTTACTTGAACACCCTCCCTGACAGTTTATTGAACACCCTCAAATAAAAAGCGGGATGGTTCCATAATCCCCTAATATGTGAGGTTCGCCCTCCAGGCTTAGAGCATGGAGCCATCCCATATAAAACTACGTTTAGAGTTTTGCTTGTTTATTTAAGGAGTCGGCGTAAAGTCATAATAATCATTGTTGG
>JAJRUS010000085.1 GCA_024277675.1 bacterium
ACAGAAAGTGGTGTGACAACTCAAAGCATATAGGATTAAAATATACCGTTTTTCGATATAGCAAAAACAAAATGGCTACTTTAATCAAATTAAATCGCTAAGGCATCGCTTTAAACCGTTTTGTGCCGGTCAAGTCCGACAAACTCCTAGCGCCGGTGAAATTATTTCTTCGTCTGCAAAAGATCCCTGGGGTGGTCAAACCTCATTTCGAAGTTGTCATGTGCGGCGGCTTCATCGTAATCCATTGAATCCGATTCCATCGGACAACCAGGGGTATGACACTGATCGCAGATTGATGAGTCAAGTGGTAAAAAACCTTTGACCGTCAAATTAGTCAGCGTAAAGTTGCGACGTTTCTTAACCATCACCCGCCAGTATTTACTACCGGGACCGTGACAGGCTTCGCAGGTAACTCCTGCTAAATCCGGGGTCTTGACCGTGCTCACAAAGCCCCCCGGTTTCCCGTATCCGGTGGCATGACAAGTCAGACATTCGGCTTCAATTGTATAATCCTTATTAGGATCAAGCCCCGCATCAATTTTGGCATCGGCCCGTTCCCCGGGCATAAGAGCTTTCAACGCTTCCTGGTTCATTACCCCTTCTTTCCAGGATTCAAACTCTTTCCCATGGCAGCCTTTGCATTTACTGTATCCCTTATATTCCGGGGGCTGGGCAAAGGAAATACCGGCGATTAGGGTTAAAATACCGACAATTAGAATAATTACGAATTGTTGTACTGTCTTTTTCATGAGCTTAAAATTTCCTCCAAGCAAAAAAGTAACCACTACCTTTGACCTAAACTTTATATTAACCAACGTCCATATACTCAGGCAGCATCCAGTGAAAAGAGGCACTCGACTATATATAACAAAACAATTGCTATAGTTGTGAATAGATTTTTAGCTGGATACCTTCTGTGGGCTAAAAGAACAGGTTTAATAGCCCAATATTGCCTAATAGTCCCATTAGTTGTAATATATACCAGTAAATATACACCGGAACAAGCGAAAAAGTCAAGGTATTTTTTTCCTGAGTCGTGGACACTTTTGTGATGTTTCGGCTTGTCCTCAAGCCGAAACATAAATGATTGCAATATTTATAATGTATTATAATGGTTTCGGCGTGTCCCCACGCCGAAACATCAGGCTTATATTTACAATAAGTTAGGTAAAACTGTCCACGACTCAGATTTTTTTTCGTGATGTCAAGCACATTTAAAAATGTCCGCTTTCTGGGTTCATCCGGATTTAGCGTACTTGGGGGATATACGTAAGGGTGATGAGGCAGAGGGGATGATTAGTAGTTGACAAGAAGTGGACATGCGTTTGCCTCAGTTGAAGTTCTACAAAGGTATTTGACACGAACTTAAAAGAGGAGCCAAAAATACAGCAACGAATTTAACTGGTTAGTTGGTTAGCAATACGGAATATAGACTTTTCCCCAAGATGGGGACAAAAATGGGCAATATCCATGCGGGGTAGTAACTTTTGTGTCTCTCCACTGTTTTTCTCTTGACATATGAATCCGCTTTAGTTAATAATGAATATCACATTTATGCTCCCCGATGTGAAGTTTAGAAGTTCAAGGTCGGACAGGTTGGGGCATTTGCCTGGCTAATGAGACTCAAACTCAGGCAATGTGGCGGTTCAATTGTTTGTTATAGGGCAAGAGTTGTTAATGATATATAATTTGGCGACTGGAGGGTATTAAATAAAGGTTAATATGTTGAAGCATGTCATGTCGATAACGAAAAAGATTTATTTCTATGGCCCGCTGTGGAGTTGAAAGGAACAGGCGGATTGTATTTGCCAAGAGGGGGAAAGATAAATCATGACTAATAAAAAGCCGACTGGAAAATCCGAGGCTAAGACCAAAAAACTCGCAACTATAAAAAAACCTACCTCACAAGTAAAAGGAAAACCAACCGCAGAAGCGAAAACAACCCTTAGAACAAAATTTCATACAAAGAGAAGCCCTGATTTAATACCTGTTGGGGAAAACAAGAATAATCGGATATTAAGAGCCGTTAGTAAGGTTTCTTTCCGAAACAATAACCAATTGGCTGAAGCCATTAAGACCTCAGAATATAAGGCAGTAGAATTAGCCCCCGCCTTGCAGATCACTTATAAAAAGAACAGAAATCAGGCCGTAAAAATGGCCGAGGTTTTTGCCACAACTCTTAGCAATAAAAAAGATCACCGTGAACTATTCCAGTCTGTAGCTTTAATGGAAAAAGATGTGCGAATGGTCGTAATCCGAGGCTATCGCAATGCGGGAGAAGGGCGCGGGGTTGTACATTCCATAAGCCAGTTGCCACGAGCACAAGCCAGAACTATCATGAGAGATTTTGTTATCAAATAAGACAAATCTAAAGATAAAGAAGCTTTGCAAGATGTATTATATTGGTTAAGAGATGCTGGCGCTACAATGAGAAGTTTAGAAGGAGAAAACCCTCATCTCCCGGATGGCCCCACGGATGCTGCAGTGGTTGAATTTTTTGGAGATATTGCCGATGCTATTTCTGATGCAGTCACAGCCGTCGTGGACGCCATTGTAGATGTGGTAGAATCCATTGGAGAGGCCATTGCAGACGTAGTAAATTGGGTAGCAGAACAAGTAGCTGATTTAGTCCGTGCACTCATTGAAGCCGGTAAAACTATTTTTGAATTATTGGAAGCTGCTTTAGAAACCGGCTATCAACTGGTTAAAAAAATGGTTGAGGGTATGATAGCTATTGGTAAAGCAATGGTTGAGGTTTTAGCAGAAGCCTTTAAACTGGCAGGAGAAGCATTGGTCACTGTATTAAAAGCAATCGACCAATTGGGCCATACCCTTGGAGAGCTTTTAGAATGGCTTGCCACGAAAACCATTGAGCTTGTAAAAAAAGGGGTGGAAGCTTTAATAGAAATCGGAAAATCCATTGGTAACATTCTCTATCAAGCTCTTGAGTTTGGGTATACTTTAATTAGGAATACGGTTTTGGCCATGGTGGAATTGGGGAAAACCATAGTTACAATTTTAGAAGCAGCCATTACCCGACCGGGAAGTTTATTTGATGAAGTTGTCCGGGCCTTTATGGATCTGGGAAATAATTTAGGAGATTTATTCAATGAGGTAATAGCTGCCGGTACAAATATGGTTAAAGAAATTGCTCGTTCTGCAGCAAATATCGGTACCGCTATAGCCGACTTTATGGCCTACGCAGCTACAGCAGCTATTGAAACCGTTACTCAAATAGTAGATGGTCTTCTAACCGCAGGCCGAACCCTTGTAGACATGATTGCAAGTATTGCTGAAATAAGTGTGGCAACCATCAAAAAAGTTGTTCAAGCTGTTTTTGAATTAGGAAAAACCCTTATATTCGTATTAAAAGATGTGGTGAATTTAAGTATGGATTTACTTCAGGAAGTTGTAAAGGCAGCCTTTGAACTCGGTAAAACGGTGGCTGAATTCACCCTGTCCATGGTGGAATTTACATACAAAACTGCTGCGAGATTTATTGAGGCAGCCTTAGAGGTGGGCGCTTCAGTAGCAGCTGTTTTAGAAGCCGTTGTTGGAACAACCTATTATGTTTTCCGCAAAATTGTTAATGGAGTGCTTCAGGCATTAGGTCCGGTAGGTGATATACTTAACTGGCTTATTGAAAGAGGAGAAGATTTGGCCTCTGGCCTGTGGCGGGAAGCTGTGCTTGCCATCCGGTTTGTGAAAGATAGTGTCACTGAAGTGTTACATTGGGCCGCTCAACAAGCGTCAGAGATTTTTGACAAAATTTTGGAAGTTATTGAAGATATTGGAAGTGCACTTTATGAGGTTATTGAATGGGCTCAATCTGTTGGTGACGAAGCCTTGGAATTATTGGGAGAAGCCACTGTCCGGGTGGGAAATTCCGTAGATTATGTATTGAGTTACCTGGAAAAGGATTTTATTCCTGGTATAGCCACAGTTGTAGCGGGCGTTTTAAAAGCCGGTTATGCTATTGCTGATGTAATTAGCTGGGCTGCTCAACGTTCCGTCGAGATAATGAGGGAAGTAATCCAGGGCGCTTTGGAGGCAGGAGTAACCCTCGCTACCTTGATTACCGAAACCATTCAACATCCAAGCCAAGCTTTGGAAAATCTTCTACAGGCGGCCAGAGATGTTGGTCAAACCATGGTTGATGTATTTAACGCTGTTATTGTAGAAACAGGGGAACAATTCTTGGAAGAGGTTACAAACGCCCTTGTGGTAATAGGCGAAGCCGTGGGAGATATATTGCTCGGAGTGCTGGAGGTAGCTGGCGGAGTTATAGGTACAGTAATGGCTATATTATTTGAAATGTTAGGCACATACCGTAAGTTAACAGAAAATGAAAAAGCCGATGCCAGGGAAGTTTTTGGAAGCAGTATCAATCTGGACGAGGTTTTTATTGCTAAAGAAGGCGCCTTTAACTCCATTGTGTTTGGGGTTCAAGACTTCTTTACTCAATTGTTTAATGGTAATTTTGCCCATTTAACGGATGAAACAGATTCCCGCGCTTTTGTAACCGGTAATCTCATTAACTTCGATGTGGATGAAGATTTTGATCGCCCCAAACTAATCCACGAACTTACTCATGTATGGCAAAATCAGAATGTTGGCCCTGTATATTTAGCCCATGCTGTTGGGAGTCAAATTTTTGAAGGCTATAATTACGGCTACAATGAAAATGACCCAAGCATTACTGTACCAAATGCCTATTATGACGGTCAGTCTGAAACCTATAGAGAGGGTTTCATTACTGGTGAAGGAGGGCAAGACGATTTAGCCGCTACTAATGGAGACTTTTTTGCTTTTAATCCGGAGCAACAGGGTCAGATATCAATGCAATATTTCACTAGAAAAATTCTTTTGGGTCAACCTGTAGCAAATTATGCACCATGGCAACCCTACATTGATGTTATCCAGGCAGGAATGCCTGCCCGTGCCTGAAAAGCACATCTTAATCATTCTGCCGGATATTTTCTTACAAGCCATACGGCCCTTAGTCATTGCTTATAAGCAGAATGGAATTTCTTCTACCATAAAAACCTATTCACTTCAGGACCATCTTGATACGGTTGTTTCAACTATAAGCAAAAAATATGACGCTGCCCTATTAGTGGGATCAGGAAACCGGGCGCCGAGAACTGTGTTGAATGGTCCTTTCCTCTCCGATAATTCCTCAAAAAGGATTCCGGTAGGTTGGCTACCTGTAAAGAGCGAAGAAAATCTACATCAATTTGTTAATACTGCCATAAAAGTACATAGTCGTAAAAAGGGGCTGGTTTCAACTGCTATTTTGGCCCAACGTCATCCCAGGTTTCTAAAGATGGCCATACGAATGGAGACTATCCTTAAAGAAAAAAATCACCTCCCTGTTTATAAATGGACTAGTGACTTATTAGTACAAGAAGAGATGATCCGCGGGTTGCGTACGGGTTTGGGATGTGCCATTTACTTCGGTCATGGCCGTCCCAATGGATGGGTGGGATATTACGGCACCAGGATTCATCACTTTACCAATATCCCAGGAGAACCATTAGGAGCAGTACTTTCATTGTGTTGTTTAACTGCCAGTAGAAAGCGTACAGGAATGTCTTTTTCAGAAGCGCTTCTTATAAATGGAGTTGCAGCAGCAGCCTTTGGCGCTGTAACTAACACACTTCATACCGATAATACGCGCTGGGCAGTACGTATTAGCGATTCTTTAAAAAAGGGCATTAATACATTGGGAGATTTGATTCTGGATGCCTGCCCCTTGGGAGAATCTGCCTGGCGGACCTACCGCATTATTGGTGATCCATTAGCCCCACTTTTTTCCTGTGAAAAAGCTATTATTAAGGCTAATCAGGTAAAGGTGTATCCTTAACTATATTGATCAAAAACAAAATGGAAGAATTTTTAATTTCTAAAATCAGAAAAATTAATCCCAGAGTGCCAAAAGAATTTTCCCTCACCGCAAACTTTAAGACGGACCTGGGGTTAGATTCATTGGATCTAATAGAATGGGTGGCGGTGATAGAACAAAAATACCAACTTGAAATTCCCGATAAAGATTTTGAACAATTCATTTCTATCCAGCATACCATAACTTATTTAACAGAACACATAGGTTAACCCAATGAGTAAAAATAGGGTTGTGGTCACAGGCATTGGAATAATGACTCCCTTAGGGAACGATCCATATCAGGTTTGGGATCGAATCTTGCGAGGAGAATCTTCAGCCAATTTATGGCCAGATTTGCAAAAGGAAGGATTTCGATATGCACACGCCTGTCGGATTAAAGGTTTACCCAATCATCCATTAAGCAGAGGGATGAAATTAACTCTCGATACAGCAAAATTAACATTTCTGTCTTCCCATCAAACTCCTCCTGAAAAGACTGGAATATACATAGGGAGCACCATAGGTGAAAGTGGTGCCTTTGAAGAGGCAGCCCTTGACAAAAACATACAATTCATGCAACATACAGCTGCTTCATTTGCCCGCGGCATCCAAAAGAAATACAAATTAAGTGGTACTGTTCGAGTTTATGGAGCAGCTTGTGCTGCAGGTAACTATGCTATTGGAGCAGCTGCAGAAGCTATAAGTAGAGGCCGGATTGATGTGGCCTTAGCGGGAGGGGTAGAACCATTTTCCAGAATTGCCATGGCCGGTTTCTCCCGGTCCAGGGCTATGACCCCTGAAGGGATTTGTCGACCTTTTGATAAACATAGGTCGGGAATGCTCCTTGGAGAAGGCGCAGGTTTTGTATACTTAGAAAAAGCCAGTAATGTATTGCAAGACGGTCGGGAGCCATTGGCTGAAATAGAATCCCTGGGATTATCATGTGATGCTTACCACCTTACCCGACCTGACCCGGAAGGAAATGGCATGGCACAATCTATGCGAGAATCTTTAAAAAGTGCCGAAGTCCTTCCTGAAAATGTGGATTGGATATGCGCCCATGGGACCGGGACTCTGAATTCAGACGCTTCGGAAGCCAGAGCTATTAACAAAATATTTGGCAATTCTATACCTGTATCGGGTTTAAAAGGCGCGCTGGGACATTCGTTGGGTGCTGCTACCGCTATTGAAACAGTGTTATGTATATTGTCCTTAAAACAGCAAGTCATTCCTCCTATGGTAAATTTGAAAAACCTGGATACAGAATTTTCCATCCACCCCGTCTATGAACCCACACCTCGACCAATAACACGAGTGTTAAACTGTGGCTATGCGTTTGGTGGTATTAACTCAGCCCTTATGATATCAAAATGGAAATAGCCTGGATAGATCATTACATAATACAAGACATTCCATCTTCTTTTAGAACCTTTCAAGAGATCGTTGAATACATAGCAAACCAATGGAAGCCCCTGTTTGAGGATAATATCCAACCAATAAAAAAGGGGATGTATTTGGCTACCACAGATGCGGGTACAATACCTTCAATTACATTTTGGGAAGATGCGCTTAAAACTGGTCCTGGGTTTGTGCTACCTGGGATGTTTCCCTGGACTTTATCCAATGCTCCGGCAGCATGTTTGGCCCGAGTGCTAAATATAAGGGGCCCCAACGTAACTATGATAGGTAAAGGAGAGGCGGTTTTAGCTACATTAGATCATGCATTTTTAGACCTAGAATCAAATAGAATCCAAAAAGCGTTTGTTGTAGGATTGGACTTTTTAGAAGCCTCTGAAGTTAAACCCCAATGTTCCGTATTAATCCTCTCCAATACTCCTAACAAGAATGGGATAAAACTCTCCAATAATACCTCTTCCATAATATTTCCAGAAAAACCTTCTTTTTGGATTTCAGAAATATGTAAAGCTATTGAAAACCAGGATGAAAAAAGTTTTGGCATAGAGGGCGATGTGGGTTTTTCTCTGATGTATAGATAACGAATCGACACCAGCTTTATTTGAGCGCCCGCCCGTCAATTTTTAACATAGGGTAATATGTTACCCATCCTGGCGATTCCAGTCGTAGGGGATGTCATTATCATGCGGGTGGATGCGGTATTCATCCGGGTTCTCGTAATTATACTGCAGGTCGGGAATGTTTATGGCCAGCGCCTCGTGCTGGCTGATACATTTAAAGCCGTGGAATACCAGCTTGGGAATTTGAACCAATAAAGGATTATGCTCGCCGATAAAAAATTCATTGACTTCCCCATGCGTGGGGGAGCCTTCCCGCCCATCATAGAGTACCAGTTTCAGCATGCCCTTTACTACGGTTATATTATCGGTTTGCAGTTTATGGTAATGCCAACCCTTGACCACCCCCGGATATGCGGCGGTCATATAAACTTGCCCAAACCGGCAAAACAGCTCATCATTAGCCCGCAGGATTTCCATTAAACGGCCCCGCTCATCGGGGATTACCCGCAGTTTCTTAGTCTTTACACCCTGTATCATAGTTTTAATTTCTCCCGGTTTTGTTTAGGTATAGGAAGTTATATAAGGCGCATCTGCTCCAAAATACGAACTTCCACTCCCAGCCTGATAGGGTCAAGACCCGGGGGCGGCAGGGGGTGGAATCTAACATAACAGTTCCCACATAATCAGAGGGGTCTTGACCCCTTATTTAGCGCAACGGAAGCCGATATTATAGGCTGTATTGTTCGGTCTGGCTGAATTTCGGTTGGTGGTGCGTAAATTATCAGCCGAATTTTCCCATGAACCACCCCGAACAACCCGCAGTTCTCCATTATCCGGCCCTTTAGGAGATTTGGCCGGGGAATTGCTATAGTAGTCTTCAGCATACCAATCGGCGCACCATTCCCACACATTGCCCGCCATATTTAAGGCCCCGAAGGGGCTGGCGCCAGCGGCAAAGCTGTTCACCGGTGCGGTAAACTGAAAGCCGTCTTTTTCACCAACAGTATTAGTCCGCCGGCTGTCACTGGCGTTGCCCCAGGGATATATCCGGCCATCAATTCCCCGGGCGGCTTTTTCCCATTCGGCTTCGGTAGGCAGGCGTTTACCGGCCCATTTACAATAGGCATTGCTATCCTCCCAGCTTACTCCCACCACCGGTAAGTCGGGCTTATTCAGGTCGGTATCGTCCCAGAAATCGGGCTGGCGCCGGCCGGTTGCGGTTAAAAATTTATGATATTTTTTATAGCTTACCTCATATTTATCAATATAAAAGCCGGCAGTATAGACTTTATGTGCCGGGCGTTCATCAGCGCCTTTTTTATTGGCGCCCATTGTAAAATTTCCTTCGGGAATATAAACCATATCAGGAATCCGGGAAACTCCCTCTTTGTCTAGTGTCATACTTAGCCTGGTCGATTCTCCATTCTTGACCGTTACCCGCTGTGATTTGGATCGATAGCCCTTTTTGGTCAGCTTCACCAAATAACTGCCGGGTGGAAATTGCAGGGTTTTTCTGGTCTTACCCCAACGGCGTTTACCAATTATAATGGTTGCTCCGGGGGGCACAGAGTTTATATTGAGTTTACCGCCATAGGCCGCCAAATTTACCTTAAGAGAATTTTCCTGATCAGGCTTTACCGTTACCTGCCCGACCCACCCCCGGTAAGCCTGCTTGGTTAGCTTAATCTCGTGGATACCGAGTTTAAGGTTAGGAATGGTTTTGGGACTTTGGCCGATAACTTCACCATCTAAGACAATTTCAGCCTTGGTCGGATCAGTGTTTATAGTCAGCACACCCACTGTTGTTTCAGGAGTTACTTCCAGTTCGGGTTCCGGCTGTTGGGGTTGCTGCTCAACCGGCGGAGTGACGGCAGGGATACCGGCAACCAGTACCGGCTTTTCTTTCTGCTTGGGTTTTGAAAAAAGCAGATAATCCTTTATGTCTACCATGTCACCTTGTTTAGCTGCTACGTAGGATCTTTCGATGGTAGCTTCTGACTGCTTTTCACCCACCCAGATAAGCTTGATGTCCCCTACCAGCTTCTCCCCCATATAAAGCAGCCGGTTGCCGGCCATTACTTCTTTTAAACGGATTATCCGCAATCTATTTCCTTTACTTAATCCCACATTACTGCCCACATCCAGCGTTATCCTGCCGTCAGTTACCGCAACAACCCTTCCCTGGACCGGCACTTTCTTTAACACTTCACGGGTTAACTTTTCAAGTTTATCTTTCAACTGTTCAGCGGGATAGGTTAAAACTTTCTCTGCCCTGGCGATTATTTCTTTACGCACCACATCAAAAACTTTAAATGTTATTTTGTATTTACTGCCCTTTGTACTTACTTCCCCCAGAAACACCTTATCAACCATAAGCGCTTGGCCTAATTGGTTTAAACATTTTAATTTATTACAATCCGCCAACTCAGGCACACCCTTCCTCTTTAAAAGCTGAACAGATTGCTCTAAGCCCAGGACGGTATATCGATCGGAAGCTTGCAGGTTGGAATAGACTATTTCCCTTAGTTGAGCATCAAATGCCGGGTTAATATTATTTCCCTGCCAACCCATTACCACTATGGAGTCCAAGCTCTTGGCCGAGCTTATCGCCGGCTGCCAACTGCTAAAGGCCGCCAGCACCCCAATCCCAATAACCCGGAACACTTTGGGTGGCAATCGTCTAAAACATTTCATACATTTTCCTCCCCTGTCATTTATACCTGACTACTCATAAATTTAAACAAACTTTGCTACGCCGGATTTGCCGGTTAAAACCCTGAATATAGTCCGGCTATCTAATAAAGCCCCGACTTTATCGGGTTATAAAATTCCCACCCGGCTGTTATCGCCGACCATAAAGCGGTAGGCACAGGGTCGCAAGACAGAACGGGCGATCTGCACATTTTTGCCCACCAGGCTGTCGACAATTTTGCCGCCGATATCTATTAGCGAGCTATTTTCCAAAATTATGCTATGTTCTAATTCACTCCCCTTAACCACTACTTCATAGTTAATGGAAGTAAACGGTCCGATAAAGGAGTTTATGATTTTGGTTTTGGGGCCTATTATAGCCGGGCCGCGAATTAAGGAGTTTACGATTTCAGCCCCCGGCTCAATCACCACGCGGCCCTCAACTCGTGAGTCACTATCCACAGAACCTGCTACCCGGCGCTCCATAGTGTCTAAAATTATGCGGTTGGCCTCCAGCATATCTTCCAACTTTCCGGTATCCTTCCACCAGCCGTCGATGATATGCGAACGTACCTCATAACCCTTATCGATCAGATACTGGATGGCATCCGTAATTTCCAACTCATTGCGCCAGGAGGGCGAGATCGCCCGGGCCGCTTCAAAAATATGCCGATCGAACATATAGACTCCCACCAGCGCAAAATCGCTGATGTGGGTTTTGGGTTTTTCCACCAGTCTAACTACTTTGCCGTCTTTTAGCTGGGCCACCCCGAACTGCTCCGGTTCGGGTACTTTGGCCAGTAATATCTGCGAATGGGACTGATTTTGTTCAAACTCGGCTACAAACTCGGTAACCCCGTTTATTATAAGATTATCCCCCAGGTACATCACGAAATGTTCCTGGCCGATAAACTCTTCAGCGGTCAATACCGCATGCGCCAAACCCAGGGGGGCTTCCTGTTCAATATAGGTAACCCTCACTCCCCACTGAGAGCCGTCGCCTACGGCTTCCATAATTTCTTTTTTGGTATCGCCTACGATGATACCGATATGCTTAATTCCCGCCTGTACCAGAGCTTCTATGCCGTAAAATAAAATGGGTTTATTGGCAATGGGCACCAACTGCTTGGCGCTGGTATGGGTCAGCGGCCGCAACCGGGTGCCCCGTCCGCCGCTTAAAATAAGTCCCTTCATTAATTACTCCTAATATTCTATAGTTAAAGCAGCTTGCTAAACTCATCCTTGGTAATCCCCGCCTGCTTTACTATCTTTCGCAGGGTTCCTTTAGCCAGGTTTTTGTGATTTGGAATGGTTAACCTCCTGTAAGGATATTTACAATTCCTCAAGATTATATGGCTACCTGTTTGGTGGTCAACCCTATAGCCTATGCGCCCCAAAGCAGCTATTGTTTTCCTGGCCGAAATTACAGGAAGCCTGGTCATACGGCAACTTCCAATATTTCCTCAGCAATACTGGGTGGAATAGGCTCATTATGCTGCTTCAAGCTTTCCATATAGCCTGAAATTGCATCCTTAATGTTTTCTAAAGCCTCTGCTCTGGTTTTGCCCTGGGAAATACATCCAGGCAAAGTAGGACATTCTGCTACAAACACCCCATCCTCATCCTGCTCGACAATAATTCTAAATTTCATGGTTAGCTTTCCCCTGTTTGCTTTTAATATCCTGAACTAACAAGGTAAATTATCAGCCAAATAACGCCAATGATAAGACCAAAACCCAATGCTACCTTGAAAAAACTCAAAAAGAATTTGCCCCACAGATAAAAAAAGTGGCGAGGAACCTCATAAGAAGAATCGATTTCTTCATAAGCCCGCCAATTACGATGAAAATATTCAAAATGGTCCAACCAATCTTCCGCTAAAAAGGTGAGGAAGCTTATAACAATTCCTACCAAAAAAACCTACAAGAACTCCTGTTATCGGCCTTCCCTCTGCTATAGTGTATAATAGGCCAACGCCTATTGTACAAACCCACATAGGAAAAGCAAATACTGTTGCCGTTCTCTTGTTCATATTTTCTCATTTCCAGTTTTTGATGCTTCGGCTTGCCTGGGAGCCTGAAGCCAGCCCAAGTTAAGCTGGCTTTCTAAAGTGGAAAATCATTTCATTCGCTCTAACTCATCTAAAGTAACATATTTGCCTTGTTGTATTTCCTTGCGGGCAAGCTCTATCTCTTTTAACTCCTCTTCTGTTAACTGATCAGTAAAATATTTTTCTCGCAGATATTCAATATAGTCCAGGGCCTCCTGCAATACAGGCTTGTTAAAAAGTTTAAGCTCCTGGACAATATTATCTATAATGGCCTGTTTGCTCATCACAAATCTCCCTATTCATTCATAAATAAATCCTACTTCCCCACTCTGCCCTTCACTGGCGGCATAATCCACGGCGGCCTGAATATCTTCCCTGGTCAACTCAGGATATTCCCGACAGATACGCGCAAAATCATAACCACTGGCCAATAATTGCAATATACTGGTTACCATTATGCGGGTATCCCGGATGCAGGGTTTACCATGACAAACCACTCGATTTACGGTAATACGATCATGCATAATTATATCCCCCCAATATAACCAGCTTAGTCCTCCCCTAATCTTAATCTAACTGCGGCGGCATGGGCCTCCAACCCCTCCATGCGGGCCAGGGCCAGGGCCAGTTTCCCTTGCTGCAATAACGCCTGCCGACTGTATTTTATCACAGAAGAGCGTTTTATGAAATCATATACCCCTAAAGGCGAACTGAAGCGGGCGCAACCGCTGGTCGGCAGCACATGATTAGGCCCGGCAATATAGTCCCCCAGGGCGGTGGGGCTGTAATGGCCCAGGAAAATCGCCCCGGCATGTTTTATCCTATCCAGCCAGGCTTCAGGTTCGGCCAGCATCAGTTGTAAGTGTTCAGGGGCAATCTGGTTGGCTAATTCTATAGCCTGCTCATTATCAGGCACGATAACGGCGGCGCCGTGTTTCTCTAAAGACTGTTTAGCCTGAGCATTACCCAGGATAGTAGATTGCCGGTCAAGCTCCAGGACAACCCTTTCGGTCAGTCTTCTGGAAGTGGTTACTAAAATAGGTTGTGCCGTTGCATCATGCTCGGCCTGGGCCAGAAGGTCTGCCGCCACCCATACCGGATTTGCGCTGTCATCGGCAATAATCAGCACTTCACTGGGTCCGGCAAACATGTCAATCCCTACGCTATCGGAGACCAGGCGCTTGGCGGTGGCTACATATATATTGCCCGGCCCTACAACCTTATCCACTCGTGAAACGGTTTCAGTCCCATAAGCCATAGCTGCTATAGCTTGCGCCCCGCCCAGTTTGTAAACCCGATCCACTCCGGCAATCCGGGCGGCGGTCAGCACATAAGGGTTTATCGTTCCAGATTTGCCGGGAGGTGAACAAACGGCTATATTTTTAACTCCGGCAACTTTAGCCGGAATGGCATTCATCAATACCGATGAGGGGTATAGCGCCTTGCCTCCGGGAACATACAAGCCCGCATACTCCAACGGGCGCACCAACTGCCCTAAGCGTATTCCCGACTCATCCTCTTTATACCAGGTTTTATCAAGCTGTGCCTGCTGTTCTTCATGAAAGGCCCTTATGCGGCGGGCAGCCTGCCTTAAGACCTCTTTATCCGAGGCTGAGACACCAGCAATTGCCTCGCTCATTTCTTTGGGGCTTACTAGCAGGTCTTCCGGCTTAAAGGCAACCCCATCAAGCGCTTGTTCCAGTTCTAAAAGCGCCGTATCGCCAGCCGATTTGACCCGGCTTATTATATCGATAACCGTACGCTCTACAGAATTTACAGCCTGGACACGTTCCTGACGCAGTCTAGCGAAATCAGCAGTAAATGTAGCCGCTGTATAATCCAACAATCTCATGGCAGTCTCTCAATATCAGCCCCCAGCGAGGCCAGTTTCTGCTCGATATGTTCATAACCCCGGTCTAAGTGATAGATGCGGGATATCAATGTCTCGCCATGGGCCGCCAATCCGGCCAGCACTAAAGATGCGCTGGCCCGCAGATCAGTGGCCATTACCGGGGCACCCTTTAACTCAGGCATTCCGGTAACTAAGGCGGTATGCCCCTCTATCTTGATATCCGCTCCCAGTCGAATCAACTCCAACACGTGCATAAAGCGGTTTTCAAATATGGCTTCGCTAATCATACAGCTACCTTTGGACAGGGTCATAAGCGCCATAAACTGCGCCTGCATATCGGTTGGAAAACCGGGGTAGGCGGCGGTTTTTATATCCACCGCCTGCAATTTCCCATTAGCATGTACCTTCAGCGAATCGGTTTTTTCCTCTACTTCCACCCCGGCTTCAATTAATTTGGCGGTTACCGTACTTAGCTGCTCCGGCCGGCAATTATCAATTTCAAGCTCGCCACCGGTGATAGCGGCGGCAATCATAAAGGTGCCGGTCTCCACCCGGTCAGGAATAATACGATGGGTAAAACCCGAAAGCCCGGTTACGCCCTGTATATGGATACAATCCGTACCAGCCCCCGCTATCTTAGCCCCCATTTTGGTAAGTGCATCGGCCAAATCACCTATCTCCGGTTCACCGGCCGCATTTTCGATTATGGTTTCGCCTTCGGCTAAACAAGCGGCCATCATCAAATTTTCAGTGCCGGTTACGGTAGGAATATCCAGCCATATATGGGCGCCCTTAAGCCGTGAGGCGCGGGCGTTAATATAGCCTTGTTCTAAATCGATCTGGGCGCCTAGTTGCTCTAAGCCTTTGAGATGCAGATTCAGCGGTCTGGCCCCAATGGCACAGCCGCCGGGCAGCGATACCCTGGCCCGTCCCCGGCGCGCCAAAAGCTGCCCCAATACCAGACAGGAAGCCCGCATGGTGCGTACCAACTCATAAGGGGCTTCATAACCCTTGGCCTGGGTATTATCCACCCGGACATGGTGTTAGTCAATTTCGCTGGTTTCACCGCCCAGATCGGAGATTAAACGCAGGATGGTGGACACATCGCGCAGCTTTGGAATATTCTGAATCAGGCATTCGCCTTCCGCCAGTAAAGTAGCCGCCAGAATTGGCAGGGCGGCGTTTTTGGCTCCGCTGATGGTTACTTTTCCTTGCAGCCGTTTACCGCCGCGGATTAATATTTTATCCAACTGGTCTCCTTAAGCTTAATTGTTCGGGCTACAACAGGGGTCTGTCGATGGTTCGATATTGTATGGCTTCCGATATATGATGCGGCTGTAGCTTTTCTACACCCTCCAGATCGGCGATGGTTCTGGCTACTTTGAGTATTCTGGTATAGGCCCTGGCCGAGAACCCCAGCTTATCGATGGCCAGCTCCAGCAGGGCTTTGCCTTGCTGATCTATCTCGCAATATTTTTTTATATGCCGGGAGTTCATGCGGCTGTTGCAGAAGATGTGCTTACCCTTAAAGCGTTCAGCCTGGATATCCCGGGCCTTATTTACCCGCTGCTTTATCTCAGCGGATGTCTCCCCCTGTCGCTCCCCGGATAATTCCTGAAACCTGACCGCCGGTACTTCACAATGGATATCTATCCGATCCAGCAGCGGGCCGGAGATTTTATTGCGGTAACGCTGAATTTGCAGCATGGAACAGCCGCAATCCTTAGAAGGCACCCCAAAAAAGCCGCAGGGACAGGAATTCATGGCGCCCACCAACATGAAGGCCGAGGGGTAGGTCAGCGATATCGAGGCCCTGGATATGGTTACCCGGCCGTCTTCCAGCGGCTGCCTTAAGACCTCCAGTACATTTTTTTTGAACTCCGGCATCTCATCCAAAAACAGAATGCCGTTATGTGATAAACTGACCTCGCCGGGCCTGGGTATCTGCCCGCCGCCGATAAGTCCGGCATCCGATATGGTATGATGCGGCGTTCTAAAAGGTCGCTCGGTTACCAGCACCTCACTGCTATTAAGTGTGCCGGCCACACTATGTACCTTGGTAGCCTCAATGGCCTCATCCAAAGTCATATCCGGTAATATTGAGCTAAGCCGCTTGGCCAGCATGGTTTTGCCGGAACCCGGCGGGCCGATCATAAGCACATTATGCCCCCCGGCGGCAGCCACCTCCAGGGCGCGTTTTACATGCTCCTGGCCCTTGACCTCGCTTAAGTCATGCTGGCTGGCATCAGTCCGGTTAAAAAAAGCGGCTGTATCCACCCGGTAAGGCTCGATTTTAAGCTCGCCACTCAGGAATTCAACCAGCCCGGCCAGACTCTTCATGCCAAATACGTCTACATCATCCACCAGCGCCGCCTCTGCCTGATTTTCAGCCGGCAGGATCAGGCTTTGGTGGCGCTTTTTAGCGCATACGGCTATCGACAGCGCGCCGCGGATAGGCTTGACACTGCCGTCGAGCGATAGTTCCCCCAGCACGAGATAGTCGGCCAACAGGTCGTTATTGATGATGCCTTCGGCGCTGAGTATCCCCAGGGCCATCGGCAGATCGAAGATGGTGCCCTCTTTTTTTATATCCGCCGGCGCCAGATTAACTGTTATGCGTTTAGTGGGGAAATTATAGCCGGAATTCTTGATCGCCGCCTTGACCCGTTCTTTACTTTCTTTCACCGCATTATCGGGCAGTCCCACGATGGAGAAAGCCGGCAGGCCGCTTGAGATATCAACCTCAACGTCAACCGGATAGGCATCTATCCCAATAAGAGTGCTACTTAAGACCTTAGCCAGCATATTTTTATTATAATGGGTTTTGTTGGTTTTCAGGGTGTTTATGTACAGATAATGTATCCTATAATGGACGCTTATGTCAACCTAAAAGCTGGGAAGCCGTTGATTCTGACCATGTACGGTACTATTTTGACATAATGTGATGAATATGATAAGGTTTCGAGAGCAACTAATATAGGCTGATGGGAGGAAATATGAAGCGATATTTCGGAGTAATAGCTGTTTTGTTTTTGGCGGTTACTATGACATGGAGTATGCCGGGTTTAACTGTTGCTGAAGATGAGGCAGTAGTTAAAGAGGCAGCCGGCGGTTTCAGTATATCCCGGCTGGTTATTTGTGCGGCGGTGGATAACCGGGAGCCGGTAGGGGCTACCGATACATTTTCAGCTTCCACCGAAGAGGTTTTCTGTTTTATCGAGGCCAGTGATATTGTCGAAGATACCCAGATTGCCGTAGTCTGGTCTCTGGGAGAGAATGAGCTGGCACGGGTCAATCTGCCATTAAAAAAGAGCGCCCGCTTTAGAACCTATAGCAGTAAAAAACTGGCCGGATTAAAGGGTGAATGGAAAGTGGAAGTGTTGGATGCACAGGGGAAATCGGTAAAAGAGGTAAGTTTTACTGTAAAGTGATGGTTATACATTGCCTAATCACCTGCGGTGGAGCAATTAAGTGAGGTGTACGGAGAGGGGTGCAGGGAACAGCTGAAAATCCAGGGCACCTTAATGCATAAATGCTTGTCCTAAGTAGAAGATCGGCAGAAATAAAGAGATGAGGATAATGCCGACTATTACTGCCACTATAATGATAAGCATCGGCTCCAGAATTGAGGTCAGTATTTTGGTAGTGG
Source organism: bacterium (assembly GCA_024277675.1). Lineage (GTDB taxonomy): Bacteria > SZUA-182 > SZUA-182 > SZUA-191 > JAJRXT01 > JAJRUS01. Next base: position 18,103 of record JAJRUS010000085.1, read on the forward strand.
CCGCCACCTGCTTTTCATAGAAATGGGCGGCATTTTGGAGCATTCTGTCCAACCCGCCGGTCTGCTCGCCAGTGGAGACTAGTTGAACCAGCATATCCGGAAATATTTTTTTAGTGGCCAGGGAGTCGGCTATGTTGCTGCCACGCTCAATATCGGACACGCAAGTCCTGATTGCCGATTCAATTAACTGATTGTCGGATATCCGGCCCGCCAGGTTCATGCCCTCCAGTATGGGAATTCCGCTGGTTATTAGAATCGATAAGGTACGGGCAAATCTGGCCAGGGAAACCTTTTTGATCAGGGGGCCGAAGATGGGTAGCTTTAGCTTCAGGCCGTCGATGGCATATTGTATTTTTTTTACTTTAAGGCGCCTGATGAAAATCAGGCCCACTATAGCGCCCAAAAATCCCAATAAAATATATGTAAAATTGTTGCGCACAAAATCACTGATTCCGATCAGGAATTGAGTCATTAATGGCAGTTGAACCCCGAAGCCGGCATATGTTTCCTGGAAGATTGGCACCAGCTTAAGCATAATGAAGCATAAAACCAAAAGTAAAAAGCTTATCAGGAAAATTGGGTAGCTGACCGCCGAGGTAACACTGCGCCGCAAATCCGCCATTCGTTCCAAATAATCGGCCAGTTGATTAAGCGTGGTATCCAGTCGGCCGCTCAGCTCTCCGGCCCGGACAAGATTTATTATCAGCGGCGAAAATACGTGTGGTTGGTTGGATAGCGCCCCATGGAAATTTTTACCGCGTTCTATATCCAGCTTCACCGATTCAATGGCTTTTTTTAAGGTTTGGCTTTGCGACTCCTTAGCCAGGCTGCTGAGGGCGCCGGTTAAGGTAAGGCCGGCTTCCAGCAACGGCCCCAACTGATTAATGAACAAAAACAGATCATTGAGCTTGACTCTCTTCCCGGTGGGTTTAAGTTTTTCCAACTGTGTCCACAGATCAAAGCCCGGCCATAAAAAGCGCTTGCGCTCACGGATAGCCACCACTACCAAACCTTGTCGCTGAAGCTGTTCGGCTACCAGAATTTCGCTTTGGCTTTCCATCACATTTCGTATACCTTCGCCGCGGTTATTTTTAGCGTGATATTCGTAAAGCGGCAATTCACAGCTCCTTAGAGTTGATTCTCCAGGCAAACCCGCATGACATCTGCGATGGTAGTCATTCCTTGCAATGCCTTTTGCATTCCATTCTCCCGAATACTCTGCATACCGTCTTTTACCGCCTGCCGCCTTATTTCTTCGCCGATTTCTCCCTTAAGAATCATTTGCTTTCTCTGTTCAGAAAGTTCAAACAATTCCACAATAGCCACCCGGCCGAAGTATCCGGTAAAATGGCATTTATCGCAACCCTTCCCCCGGTAGAGTTTGGCCCCCTTCTTAGTCGGTATCCCCAGGGCTTTAAACTCATCCCGGGTAGGGGTATAGGCTTCCTTGCAGCTTGGGCAGATGCGGCGTACCAAACGCTGAGCGGCGGCCAGCGAGAGTACCGAACAGATAAGGTAAGGCTCGATCCCCATATCGATAAGCCGGTTAACAGTGGATATGGCATCATTGGTATGTAGGGTAGAAAACACTAAATGTCCGGTCAATGCAGCCCGAATGGCCATTTGAGCGGTTTCAAGATCACGGATTTCACCCACCATGATAATGTCTGGGTCCTGGCGCAGTATGGAACGCAGGCCGGCAGCAAAGGTCAGGTTTATCTTGGGATTAACCTGCATCTGATAGACCCCGGAAAGACTGTATTCTACCGGATCCTCAACAGTTAATACATTAACCTTGGGGGATTTTACTTCCAGCAATGCTGAATAAAGGGTGGTGGTTTTCCCGGAACCGGTGGGGCCGGTAAGCAGGATCATGCCATAGGGTTGGTGAATGTGGCGGCGGAATACGGTTAGCGAACCTTTGTCAAAGCCGAGATTCTCCAACTTATATGACATGCTGCCTTGTTCCAACAGGCGCAGTACCACCTTTTCCCCGTTTCTGGTAGGAAAAGTGGAAACCCTGAGATCGACCCGCTTTTTTTGAAGCTGAAGTGAAAACCGCCCGTCCTGAGGCAAGCGGTGTTCCGCTATATCCAGCGCCGAGATGATCTTTATCCGCGAAACCACCGCCATGTGCAGGCGGCGGTGAGTTTTGGTTATCTCATGTAATACTCCGTCTATGCGATAACGGATGGAAAGATGATCTTCTTCCGGCTCTATATGGATATCACTGGCGCGCTCGTTTATCGCATTCGAGATAATAAAGTCCACCAGCCTTACTAAGGGCGCAGCTTCCACTTCCTGCCTGAGCGCTTCCACATCCACATCGTCCTCCGGCGCCTGTTTAAGCGCCACATCAGGAACGGCGGCGGCTTCTTTTATGATGGATTTGAGGGTGCTTCTTTCAGCCGCTTCGGCATAATATCTACGGAGCAATCGTTGTAGTTCGGTATTGGTAATGATCACCGGATTAATATCTAAACCGGTATAATTTTTCAGCGCATCGATGGTGGGTACGTCAAAGGGGTTGGCCATAGCTAAATCCAGCGAATTGCCGGTTTTAGCCAGCGGCAATACGTTATATTGATAAGCCATGGTTTCCGGAAGAATGGCCAGGGTTTCATTGGAAACATTGACCCTGGACTTGGAGGTGATGGCGGAAATGTTAAGTTGTTCAGCCAGCACTTCTGCCAGGTCATCTTCGGTAATCAGCTCCAGTTCCAGCAGGATATCGCCCAACCGTCCGCCCTTGACCCGCTGCTGTTTCAGCGCCTGATCGAGTTGCGCTTCAGTTACCAGCCCCCGCTTGAGCAGTATATTACCCAGTTTACCGTAACTAAGCAGATAGCCGCTGGATGTATCCCGCATTTAAAAGCTCCAAAGTCTACTCGGCGGCAGCCGTTTCAACAGACTGCACAATTTCAGGGGTAACGAAGATTATAAGCTCTTTGTCCTCAACCGTATTTTGATATCTGCCGAATAAGCAGCCTATATACGGCAACTTGGAAAGATAGGGTAGTCCACTGCTCAGTTTGCCTTCCGCTTTGGTATACAATCCGCCGATAACCAGGGTTTCCCCATTCCTGACTACTACCTGAGTAAAGGCGTTTTTGGTATCAATGGCATCATAAGGCTGACCCTGAATGGTGGCTTCTTTTTCCAGCAGGTAGCTTTTTTCTACATTCACTACCATAAAGATAGAGTCCTCACTGGTAACCTGGGGCGTGATGTTGAGTTTGATGCCGACCTTCTTGTATTCAACTTCCGCTATGGGTTGGCTGCCTGCGCCCCCGCTTTGAGTGCTCAATCCCTTAAGCATGGGCACCTCTTTGCCTACATGGATTTCGGCGTTCTGGTTCTGCATTACCAGTATCGACGGTCTGGAAACCACCTTAAGCTTATCTTCTTTCTCCAGGGCGGAAAGATTTACATCCAGAAAACGATTGCTGTCCAACTTGCCGATGGTCATCCCCAGAATACCGCCAACACTCTGGCTGATAGCTGCCGGGGTATTTAATGCCAGCGGAGTTGCGGGGTTTTGTCCCCCGCTGAGTCCATACCCGCCGGTATCCGATATGCCGGGAACTGTTTCCGTACCCTGAATGAGTCGGTTGCGCCCCCTGTTTATATATTTGCCGCCCCACTGAATGCCGAATTCCAGGTCGTTTGTATCAGTAACCTCTACCACCCGGGCCTCAATCCTTATCTGGGGGGTAGGTGTGTCTAACTGCTTAGCCAGCTTAACAACCTTACCCACGTTTTCAGCCAGATCGGTTACTACCAGGGTATTGGTCTTCCCTATGATTTCTATGTCGGCATCCTGGCGACCGGAAAGCAGGTTCTCCAGTATCTGCTTAAAACCTTCGAGCGAGGTGTTTTTAACCGCGCCGTCTTTTTCGGCTGTTTTACTCAATATGTACTTTAGCTTTAAGGTTTCGGTGACCAATGGGGTCCGCAATTTTTCGGCTGTTTTGCGTTTTTGCTCGTCTCTGCGGGCTTTCTCCCCCAATTCCTCCAATGCTTGTGCTTTTTTTGCCCTGGCAAGTTCATCCTCCTGCATGATTTTCAGGGTTTCTACGCGAATGATATTATCTTCCAGTACATAACCCAGTTTATGGGTTTTTAAAATAGCCTCAAAGGCTTCGCGAAAACTTACCTGATCGAAATCCAGCGAAGTCTTGCCCCGGACCTTTTCAGAAATGATCAGGTTCAGCTTGAATTGTGAAGCCAGCAGTCGCAGGGCGTCTTTTATTTCAGTATCCCGGAGCTTCAGACTGAATTTGCTTGAATCCGGGGGAAAGTTATCTGCGGCGGCTGTTGCTGTTGCTGGGGATATGCCGATAAATGACATAAGCAGACACAGCCCACCCAGCATTAGATATAATCCGGTAATTGCCGGTTTCAGCTTTTTCATGTTTTTTCCTGCTTAATTTCCATAGCTTCCGGGGAGGATAGGCCGCGCAAGCTCAACACATACCTATGCTTCCGGCGCCAAAGGGTTACTTTATCCTGCCCGATTTTTATTATGCTGTAGCCGCTTAGCTTATCTCCCTCATGCAGAATATGGTGATTGATGAGCGCCGCTTTTTTACCCATAATATCTATTATCCCCTGTAGCGCCAATGGATCTTGCCGGGGCCTGGCGGTACTGCCTGGTTTCGGAAAGGCTTTGTGAAAGAAGGGGTCCTGGCCCACCTTTTTGTTGTTGAATACCCGGGCCAGTTTAAGTACGGTTTCCAGCTTTTCCGGTTCAGCGGGCAAGCCTGTTTCTGCCTTCATCTTCAGGAAGGCCAGATCGAAGCTTGCCTCATGCATGTTTTTAATTTGCCGCCCGGCTTTAATTTCAAAATTTTGCACATCCAGGTTCAGTTGGTTTTCCAGGTTATCCAGCAGGCGTACTATCTGGCCATATTCAGAAGTTACTCTTAGATTGTATGATGTTTGGGGACTGCCATCCTGGGGCTGATTCAGCCGGATGGAGATATACCTGATGCCCACACTTTGCACCAACCGGCTGATGTATTCCAGGAAAGCAGGCGCCCCGGCTCCTTCAGTCGATTCCAGCCCGGCTTCGGTAATCGGACTGCTCAACTCACGCTCCAACCGGTTCAGCTTATCGGTCATTTCCTGAATGTTCCCGGAGGTCATAGCCAGCTTGCCGCTTAAGCTGTGCTGCTTTGACTCTAACCGGGATAACTCTTTCTGCCTGGGATTTAAAAACATACGGGCCAAGAATAGCTCCACCAGGAAAATGGGGATGAAAAGCCGGATAACCTGTTTAAGTTGCAGCTTCATTTTTTCCTGCTATCTGGTTGCAGCTTCCAGTTCAAATTCTATCATTTCTTCTTGCCGTTCCCCCTGCCTCAGCTTTACCAGTTTATTATAATTCAGATGCACCGGAAAAAAGTCCTTAGTAAATTCGGGGTCGGTGTTGATCTCTTTGGTCAGGGCCACTATTTTAGCAAGATATTCGCCCAGGGTCAGCGTCGGGATCAGGCCGCGGATATAGACGGATTTTTGAGTGACTGCCTTTTGTGGATCACTTGATGGCTTTTGTTTTTGTTTCCGACCCTTGATCTGCCGCAGCCCTATTTCAGCAATAGACATCTTTGACGGTATAAGCCTGGCTATATTGAACAGCTTTTCAGTCCAGGAGATACGCTGTTTTTGCACCATAGCGATGGTCTTATAACGCCGGGAGATGTTTTCCAGCTTTTGCCCGGCTTTATTAAGCGCTGCCGAAGCCGCCGCAATTTCGGTCTGTCTTTTATCTGTTTCAGCCAGGAGCGGCAGGTATTTGTTTTTGTATCTGTTCCAGGGGTAGGCTATTACAAAATACAGCATTACCGCTGTTAACAGTTTACCGGCTATGGCCTTAGCCTTAATTAACCAGGCCCCTTTTCGGCGGCCGTCGAGCCGTTTGGATAAGTCAACCCTGTAGCGGCTATCCTTCACTTATTTTCCCCGTACGACTAGGCCGATGGCGGTGGTTAGTTGTGAGGCAAACGGCTGCAACAGCTTAACCGCTTCCGGGTCATTTATATGTAGCAAGCTTAAGGGATCGAAAATATTTACCTCAATTTTCAGTTCATTTTGTAAATAGTTGGTAAAGCCCTTAAGATAGGCGTTACCGCCGGTAACCACCAGCCGGTCAAAGTCGTTTGCGCCTGCTTGATTGCGGTAAAAAGTGAGTGTTCGGCGAATTTCCATTACCATGGCGCGGAGTGGATCGGCAAGCAGTGGAATGATTTCTTCAGCTTCACGCTTTATACTTTCCGCCCGCAGATAATCCAACTTGAGTTTCTGCATTATCTCCCGGGTGAAGTGTTCACCGGCTATTGGAATATTGCGCACAAAATATTCCCCGCCCTCCCGATATATATTAAGGTAAGCCGTTGCCGAGCCAATGTCCAGGATGATAACCCTTTCCCCGGCCCTATATTCTCCACTGAGGATAAAGGCGTTTATTACCGCCAGGGGATTCACGTCAGTGGCGGTTGAGTGTATTTGTAGCTGTTGCATAATATCGAGCTTTCGCTTAATCAACTCCCTGGGCGCCGCCGCCAACAACACATCCATTTTAGCGGTCTGCGGATTACCGCTTAATATCTGGTAATCCAGCTCCATCTCATCGGCATTGTACGGCATATACTTTCTGGCTTCCCATTTAACAGAAGACTCCAATTCCTTCGGGGACATCTGCGGCATGCTAAGCCGGCGCACCATAACCCTTGGCCCCCCGATGGCGGTATATATCTTGCTCCGACCGTGTCCGTTATTCGATATAGCGCGCTTTATTCCCTCCAATACCTGAGCAGCATGAGCATTTTTATTTTCATATTGTGCAACCGGCAGGGTTTCAATCAGGGCGAAGGAAAGCAGATTATATATCCCGCCCCTCTTTTTCACCCCCACCATTTTTATGGCATATGTTCCCTCATCCAGTCCGATATAGGTGCGCCCAAAGTGCAGCCAGCCCGGTGGCGGTAGTTTATATAATATAGACTGCTGCTGGTAGGGTGGGGTGTTACCCGATTTTTTATAAATTTCGGATAGCTCACGACCTTCCGCCGGCTTATCTTTGGCCCCGGTTTCTAAGTGGCCGTCATTTCGAATAACATTCAACATCCGGCGGCCGGCGGCGATTTCGCTTTCTTTGCCCACCGTATCCATGCTCCTGGCTTGTTATTATATAAGCAACCATCTATTAAATTAATAGCGCTTTCTGGTACGCCCTTGTATGGGGCTAAGAATCCGGCTGAATTATCGTCTCCCGCCAGGAAATGATTTGTGCAGTTACTGTGTTGCCGCCACCGCCGGCATCGGTTAAGCTGGTATCATAATGTAATTTGGTATTGCCCGACAGATGGATGCCCTTGGCAAAAATGGCCCCATATATTATATTATTACCTGCCAGTTTGATATCAGCATAAGGGGAGAAGACCGTACCCGCAAAGGAACTGTTGCCTGACAGCTTAATCTTGGCGCTGGAATTGGAATAAATCCTCAGCCTGGCGGTATTGTCGGATACATTGACTGTTCCGTGGCCGGTAATATTAAAAGGGCCGGCGCCGCTAAAATAGATGTTTACCGTATCCCCGGCAGCAATATTTACCGTAGCCTGGCCGCTAACCCTGAAATCGGTAAAGTAATAGGTGCCGGCGGGAAAGGTAACAGACTTGTTGCCGTTGATTCGAAATTCAGTGCCGGTCAGGTAGCCTGGGTCTATAAGGCGGTTGTCATTGTTTACCGCTGCCTGAGCCACCTTATCATCAATGTCGATTATAGCGGGGTCACAGGGGCTGGGGGCCGGGTTTACGTTATCAGTAATGCTGCCTGTAATAGCAGCCTTTCCTCGCAGGTTAACCTTGCCTCCGGTAGTGACATCCCCCTGAATATTTGCATTTCCCTTCATATTCAGATTGCCTCCGTCAGTGACATTCCCCTGAATATTAGTGTTTCCTCTCAGATTTATAATCACATTACTGGCTATATCCCCACAGCCGGTAGCCGATCCCTCATCATAAGGCCCCGCTGCACCATCATAACAATTCGTGGTGGCATTACCCGACGCCTGAATCGAGCCAACCCCGCAGACAGCCCGCTCAAAGGGAGAAACCTCATAGTCAATAACAGCTTCTATCCTGCGGCTGATATTACCGGCGATGCCGGTAGAAATAACCCTCCCCGCCGTACTTCCCACACTATAAATAAATTGTACCTCCGCCGCGCCTATGTCGCCTACGGGAATACGGCCCCAATTTGAACTGATCCACTCCGCCTTGTTACTCAACCTGAACCGGGCATACTCTATGCCTGAATCGGCGCAGTAAAGAGCCTGGGTAGCCTTTATCCTGACTCCCACCAACTGACTTTCATAACCCCCCATCCGCAAGTAGACTATCAGCATGCTGCCGACAATTAATACAAACATCACTGCACTAACCAAGGCTACTCCCTGTTCATTATGCTGAATTGTATTCATCTTATCGCCGGACTAGTTCCTAAAGCGTTTCACCCCGGTTATTGAAGCGATAAACGTTTCTTCCGGTGTTCCCTGGTATAACCGCTGTAGGGTCAGGTTTGTAGTTGCTCCCCGTAAAGTGTATACCTGGTCAAAGCTTAAAGCTGATACCCGATACCAGGCGGACAGGGGTAATAATACCGACGTCGCTCCGTTACGATCCCGATGCAGCAGCCGGTTTGTATCCAGGTAATAGCGGTGGCTGTAAATATTGGAGCCTTCAATGTCCGACAGTACCAACGTCTGTGCAGTGGGGATCGCCAGGCTGTGCGCTTCACGGATATTCAGGTTGATAGCCGACAGGGCGTAATCCGCATCCTGCTGCATTAACATACGGTGTCGGCCGGAGGCGAATATTCTGACCGCAGGGCCGAAAAACATAATCAGGGTTATTATGCCGGCGCCCAACAGCACCAGTACCGCAGCCACTTCCACCATGGTAAATCCGCTGCCAGAGCTTAAACATCTCCTTATATAATAAAACCGCCGGTTAGCCCGCCAGTGGGCTTTATGTTCAAGGGCTGCTTTCATGGAACGTAAATCCTGGCCAGCCGTACTTCTTTCTGGCCGTCCAGCCGGGCTTCAGCCGGATCCTTTGGATAGTACAAAGTTAATGTTATTAATTTCCCATCGGGGGCTGTATTAGGATCAGCTACTACAGTCCATTGATATTCCCCCACTAAATCATCGGCAGTAGCTGCGGTGCCGTGATTATCCAATGTTACCGTCTGCCAGCCGACAGCCGCCGGGGCGCCCTCGGCAATCAACCGCTCCAGCCGGCCTTCGGCGAACTCAAGCGCCAGCCGGTCACTGCCTAAGCTGTTGATCACCCCGAAGCCTTTAGCCAGGAAGATAGAAAAACCGACCAGCGCCATAATTATGATTACGGTAGCCACCAGCAGCTCGATCAGGCTTAAACCCCGCTCATTCTTTATGCAACGCCACATAGCTATTAAACCGGATTGCCGTTTATGGTGGTAATTCCGGTTGAGGCATTGAATGTCAGGGTTGAGGTTATAGCGGCGTATTTAGTCCCCCCTTTACCGGTAACTGCTATAGTCAAGCTTTGCCCGGCTGGGGTATAGGTTGATATAGTCCAGTGATTGCAGATTTCAGCGGTATTCAGCCAGATATTATTTGTAGCACAACCACAATTACTGTTGTTAAAGGAATCACCATTGCGATAGTAGTAAGTCTTAGCGGCGGTAAGGATAGTGAACAGGGCGGCTTCAGCTTCCTTGCGCCGCACATTGTCTTGATTGTCCCGGTATACAGGTATGGCAATGGCGGCCAGGATAGCTACCAGTGCAACCACTGACACCATCTCTACTATGCTAAAACCCGATTTTTCCTTTACAATGAAAGCAGGCCTCATTGGATAAGCCTCGCCGGCTTAACTTTTAAATACATCTATCCACTCCTGCCCTTCAGCATAATAACCCGCTCTGTCAGATAGCCTTTAGTATGGAGCGGTACAATCTCCGGTGGCAACCCAGGTAGTGGCAGCAGTAGTACTTATCGTAACCGTAAGCGTGTCGGCCTTGGTGATACCGGCATTTGTTCCGTTTCCGGTAGCGGTTTCATTACCGGTTGAATAGCTGAAATATCTTGCACGGCCAACGATAGTAGAAAATTCAGTCGATGCGCCATAACCGGAGTAGGTAGCTTTCTCTTGGAAGAAGGCATCAGCCCCTGAAACTGCCGCACCCAATAAACTATTGGCCTCACCCGCCAGACCCTTTAGTCTATAGTTGGAATAAATGGGGATGGCGATTGCCGCCAGTACTGCGATCAATATCAACACCAGTATCATTTCAATCAGAGTGAAACCCATTTTGTCTTTCCAGGTTTTCAGCATACTGTCTGTTCACCTCCTTCTATATGTTATTTTAATTGCACATAAAAATCCCAAATTATATCTTTTTGGATGATACGCTACTGATTAATTTTAAAGATGTTTCTAAGTTTATAGGATATTCTCAGGTAGCTGAATTGTCAAGCAAAGGGCCAATAATGTGTACTATATGTTTCACGCCAAAACCAACCGATTGTCATTTATTGGTATGATAATATATATAACAATGTACCGGTAAGCTTAGAGGGATTTTAAGTGGTGGCTTGGGGGAGCTATGGCAGGTGAGCCATTTTCCCCCTATTTGTTGGGCATCAGGGCAATAGTGGTTGATCGCCGGTGGCTTGATCGCAGCTTTTAGCTGTTTTGCTGCATAAAGACATCAGATTGATTTTAAAGCTAAAAATGCGCCGGTTTCGGTGTATAATCGCAATCGGAATTTACTTGTTGCTTTACAGGCATAATATTTGCTAAATCTATTATCAGATTAGTATCGACATACATGTAAGCTGAAATGGGTGAGGGTCATGAAATGGTTTTCTGTCGGTTGGCTGATATTATTAATTATAGCCTTTTATTACTCATGTGGGCCTAAAAAAGAAGCAAAGAAAATCGACGCCAAGGCCTTGGTAGCTCAAAAATGTTCCATTTGTCATGCTGCCGACCGAATCAATAATAAACCCCGCAGCCAACGGGAGTGGGCGATTGTGGTGAAACGTATGCGCATTATAAATCCTCGACTGCTAACCCCGGAAGAAGCCTCGCTTATGACCAGATATTTTCAGGAAAATCTGAGTAAGTAACCAACTCCCAAATTTTAGCTGCCAGAAACCAGCAAATTTGAAGTGCAATTCCCCTCCCGGTTTTTTTATTTATACCGAAAGATAGAGATAGGGGGGCATAAAAAAAGGCAAAACCCCTTCTGGTATTGAGTTGAGGGGTGGTATATAATATCACCCGGATGGTTAAACTCAAAACTAGACCAAGAAGGGGCAAGGAGATGATAAAACAGAAGCTGGTTAATTTCAACAAAATTGAGCGGGCAAGTAGTGAGGTAACTCCCCGGGCGGGATTGATTTTGTTTGACGGATTCATGAAAGCCATGAAGGTAGACCAGCTGGTGAGAACGCACATGCCTGCGCCCGGTTCCAACCGTGGGCATAATGCCTGGGAGTACATAAGGCCGATAAGTTTGATGCAATACGGTGGGGGCAGGCATATAGCCGATTTGCGGGAGATACGAGAAGACGGGGCATTGAGAAAGGCTACGGCTATGCAAGTTGTGCCTTCTGATTCCGGGGTGGGGGATTGGCTTAAGCTGGCAGGTTCGGGGGAAGGTATAAAGAAGATGACGGTGGTTCACAGGAAATTGGTGAGAAAGATGCTGAGCCTGGATGACACAGAGGAGTACACGCTGTGGGCCGACCCCACCATAATTGATTTGGCAGACAAGGCTTATGCCCGAATGACTTATACCGGGGTGTGGGGCGACCGCCCGATCCTGGTGGGGTTGAAGGAACTACCGATATTTGTGCACCATGAATACAGACGTGGTAATGCTATGGGGGGAACCACCAGAGCGTTGCGGGCGGGGTTCGAGGCGGTGGAAGCTGCGGGTAAGAAAATCAAGCATGTAGCCGCAGACAGCGAGATCTACACCGGGGATAACATCAACCATATCAGGAGTAAGGGGGCCACCTTTAGCATTGTGGTCGACAAGGATGCGGCGGTTATGGAGGTTATCCGGCACATTCCGGCTGCTGACTGGAAACCTTTTTATGATAAAGATGTAATAAAAACCGACCGGGAAATAGCCGTAACCGTACATGCTATGGCCAAGACGGAGGCGTTTACCCTGGTAGTGTTAAGGTGGCAAAAGGCACAGCCGGATTTGTTTTTCCCTGACCCGTACTGTTACCATGCCATAGCTACGGATTTGAAGCTGGACGCAGCTAAGGTAATCAAGGTTCATCGTGAGAGCGTACCCGACCCATGCAAAGCCGTATGGAAATACAACCAGCGGGCCCAAATGGAAAACATGCTCAAGGAACTAAAGGGCGGCTTCGGTGCAGAACATATGCCCTGCGGGAACTTTGAGGCCAATGCCATGTATTTCTCCATCAGCGTGCTCACCTACAATCTTACGGTAGCCCAGAAACACCTGGTTATTCAGGAGGGGCTGCAAAGAAGCACTATCGCCACCTTGAGATGGAAGCTGCTGCAAGTACCGGCCTGGATTGCCAGACATGGCAACCGTGTTTATCTGAAGATAGCCGCCACTATGGAAAAGTTTAACCATTACGCAAGGATGCTAAATAGAATTGAGGCCGTCGCCGCTTCGCCGTAGCAACCCAAAGCTTGGCACAACGATTTTTACAAGATTGCAGGGGGATAAGTATGCCATAAAAAGGCAGTTAGCTGATATTTTAAGCTAATCCCAAAATCAGGGAACGGAATCGTAAGGAAAATTTACAAAACCACCCCTGAAAAATGTAAAAACCCATCGCAAAAGGCTATACTTGGGGTATGCAGTTTTCTATGTCTATTTTTGGGTACATGCCAGCCCCTTGACCGTCTCCACAAAGAAAAAATCGCACGCCCACATGTGATCACGAAAGGCCCCCTGCCATTTTTCCCATTTGCTGGTGTTGTCTCCGGTGGGATCAAAGCCATTCTTATTGAGAATGTTGGAAATAGTGCCCTTGGACAGTTTAATGCCCATTTGCAATAGCTCATCCCTGATACGTTTTGCGCCCCAGTGGCCATTGGCCTCTTTCAT
>JAJRUS010000086.1 GCA_024277675.1 bacterium
AGCGAGGAAAGTAAGAAACATAGCCCATTTTTTCGATTATTTGAGGCGAATAGCGTGCCTATTTAACGAAAATGAGCGGGAAAATGGATATGTTTATCACTTTACGCAGTAGAATCACCTAAAGTCCGACAGGCTCCTAGGCAACCCTGCCTTAAATAGTGTATAATAAGTTAGGAACTTTAAAGATATTCGGATAGTCATATGAATCGAATTCATCACAAAAAAAGAAAATTTTTCCTGATAAGCCTGGCCATTTTCTTGTCACTGGCGCTGGCGGCTACTATTTTTCTACCCTATGTGATTGATATTAATAATTACAAGGGATTTATTGAAACAAAAGCAGGGGAGTTATTGAATCGCCGGGTATCGATTGAGCAAATCCAGTTGCATCTTATAAATGGAATCGGTATCCGTTGCGTAGGAGTGGTGATTGGGGATGCCAGTGGAAAAGGAAGATTCATCTCCGCCAAGGATATGCTGCTTAAGTTTAAGCCGCTGCCGTTACTTAAAAAAGAAGTGGCTATCAGAAAAATAATCCTTGAACACCCCCGGATTAACCTGGAGCGTGATCCGGAAGGTAAATTTAGTTTCCCCACTCTCAAAATTGCCAAAAAAAAGAAAAAAGAACCGGCAGCCGCAAAGTGGAAATTGTCCCGGCTGTCAATTGACAGAATCCTCATTCGCAATGGGCAGGTCAGATTAATTGACAGGGCTGTTTATGATAAAGGGCTGCCCATAAAAATCAAAGAGCTAAACCTCAGCATAGAGAAATTCGAATTAGGCCGGCCATTTGACCTGATTTTAGACGCCCAGCTTGACCGGGGGAAGCACAAAACCAGCCGGATAGAGTTATCCGCCCGGATTGTCGGATTGGATAAGAACACCTTTGATCCGGCTAACATAAAGCTTACGGCCCAGGCTAAAATAAGGGACTGGGATTTAACCGCCTTCAATGCTTATTATAAAAAATATCTACCCTGGGATAATTTAGCCGGGCTGGCCAATTTCGAGCTTGACTATCAGGGTAATCTGACCAACGATTTTAAGTTGGAGGCCAAGGTTGTTTTAGGGGCCGCCCGCTTAATTTATAACAAGCTATATGCTGCCCCTGTATCTGTGCGGGCCGGCCGGGGCAAAATAACCGTAACCCTTAAAAATGATCGCTTGGACATGCATATAAATTCTATAAATGTAGATTGCGGGGAATTCAATATCACCGGTGATCTGCTGCTAGGCAACCTTTTATCTCCCAGGCACAGCATCAAGCTCCGGGCTGCCTGTTCGCCCTTTAGTTTTGAATATGGCAAAAGATATATTCCCTATGAGGTAATTCCGGCCAAAGTGTCTGATTTTATAAAACATTCGGTGCGCCAGGGCACAATTGAGCGCTTATCGGTGAATTTAGACGGTTAAACCCGCCGGTTCAGGGAAATTGCCAAACCGGAAAACTACGGCATACTGGAAGCCAGGGCTGATTTTAGCGGGCTTAGCATTGCATTGGCTGATCGAGATTATAAATTTGAGCAAGTTAGCGGCACAGTCGATTTACGGAATGGAAAATTGACGTTTGATACGCTTAATGCAACCTTAGGCGCCCGGCAAATTAAAATATATAACAGCCACATATCAGACCTGTACTCCGCCCCTCAATTTGAAATTAACTCAACCTCTACCCTGGCCTTAAATGATAGTTTTTTTAAGCAGCGCTGGCCCGCAAATATCAGCAAAAAAATCAAACTATCAGACCCGATAACCTTGCAATTACAAGCCGCCGGAAACAGTCAAAAATTAACCCTGAAGGGCAAACTCGATCTTAGCCGGAATTCATATAGCTATAGTTCCTGGCTAAAAAAGAAAGCCGGCCTGCGAAATTCAGTTGATTTCGACGCTCAATTATTTAACTGGAAGGATTTTGACCTACAGCGAATTGTTTATTCTTTGAACAATTCAAAGTTGTTTATAAACATGGAGGAATTAAAACCGGTAAAGCTGGATATACAAACCCATAATTTTGACATCCGGGATTTAAAGCTGATTATACCAGGTATTTTTACTCCCCAATCCAGTGGCCAGCTCAATGCCGACATCAGGATTTCCCCGGCGGCAACCGCCGCTCTAGAGATGAACATCTTCGGTAAAATGAGCCTTCAGCAGGGCCGGCTTAAGCTGGCAAAATATCCCATTAAACTGGAAGGAGAAAACCAGCTTAATTTTAATATATTAAGCCAGCCCGGCGGCCTGAACATAAATGCGGCAACAGAACTGACCCAGCTGGCTTATTCCTATAAAGATTGGCTGCATAAACCACGCGGGCTAAAAAATGCAGTGACTTTTCATGGAATATTGGCAGCTAGCGGAGGCTTGCAGTTTGAGAATTTAGTCATCGCCTTAGATTCATCCCAGATAAAGCTCAGCGGCCGCATAAAGGATTTTGAATCGCTTAAGTCAAAACTCAAAATAACCGGTAAAAATCTGAATTTCGACCATATAATTCCATTATACGCCGATTTATTGCCCGGTAAAATAAAGCAGGCCAGTGGGTATTTGAACCTTAATCTGAAACTTGACGGCCCGTTAAATGACTCTTCCAGATTAAAGCTTCAGGGGGAAGCGCAAGTCTATGATGCCCGGATTACCGGATACGACCCGGCCTATCAACTGTCAAACCTCAATCTCGAATTAACCGATTTCAGCGACTCGGCGCTGGGGCTGTCCATTCAGGCCGACAAGGGTTTCTATAAAAAACTCAAATTCTCTAAGCTTATAGGCCGGATCAGACTCAGGGGTTCTCGATTGCTGATTAATTCCCTGTCGCTCAATATTTACCAGGGAAATCTGGCGGCCAAGGGAAGGCTGACCCTGCCCCTTAGCTCACCCCGATACGATTTAAGCTTTACCGCTGAAGGACTGGATGTATCTCAGCTAACTAAAGAATTACAACCGAAACAAGGGGTTATAAGCGGGAAAGTCAGCGTCGTCGGACAATTATCCAATACCGGAGAAGCGGAAAACAACTTCGCCGGCTTAAACGGAATCATAACGCTACGATTAACTGATGGGGTAATTAAACGATATGGCGTGCTGGCCAAGATATTTTCCATGATCAGCCCCGGCCGGCTGCTAACAGGTAAAATACCCGACTTTGAAACCGAGGGCTTTCCTTACCAAAGTATCAAGGGCGGCTTTAAGATTATAAACGGAGTGGCTACTACCGAAGACCTGGCGTTGTCGAGTGATGCCTGGAAAATCGTAACCCTGGGGAAAATCGATATGGGCAATAAACAGCTTGACCTCAAGGTATATGTCCAGCCGTTGCAGGCGCTCGATGATTTTATATCCAGGATACCGATTGCCGGCAGAATCCTAAAAGGTAAAAAAAGAGGCGTGCTAGATACCTACTTCACCGTAACCGGCAACCTGGACTCACCCGAAATCACCGCCAAACCCATCACTTCGCTGGGGGAAACCATATTCGGCATCATTAAACGCACCCTGAGCCTGCCGTTTACTCTGTTCTCCGACGAGTAGGGGGGGACATGGTCCCCTTTCTCACTGCCTTCACAGGACTTAACTAAGCAAACAACTATAAAGCCTATGAAAGCAATTTAGGTATAAGGCCATACATGAATAAAGGGGACTTGTCCCCCCGGTGACTTGTACTCCCAATTACTCCAGATAGCCTAGATCAGCCAGGCGTTTTCTCAAGAATTGATTTTCGGGGTTCTGGGGTGGAATATCGGTTTGTGAGTTTAAGGCTGGCTGGTATTTTATCTGCCTGCTGCTTAAGCGGCTTTCCGGGGCAAATATTTCCTGCAGCACCCGGCCTTCCATATCCTCTGCTACGGGTACATCCATTATATGTAATATAGTAGGTGCAATATCCAGCAGGCCGGCTTTTTCCGGCTTCTGGCCTATGCCTTCACCATACGCCATGAATATCCCCTCCGGGTGGTTACCGCTACTCCAGGCACGGGCCCTGGACTCAAAAACGTCGCCACCTATCCCACCATACATCTCAACCCCGGCCGCAGGTAAGGCCACTAAATCAGGCGCCGCCTGCATATAATCCCCCTTATATATCTCCTCTTTTAAGCATACCTGATCAATGACCTGGCTGTCCTTTCCCGGCAACTGAAGCGATTTTAGCTTGTGACTTAATCCAGCCCGCAATTTTTCGTAGTCAGTGCCGACTTTTTGCCGGTTGATATAAATGACCCCCTGACTCAGGGACATAGCCGCCGAGGCCGCCCAATCCAGCTTCTGATCTATCATGTTGGTTCTAAGCAACTGGTGCATACCGGGAATTCTGTCCTGTATACGCCAGGGGAGTATTCTTTGTGCCAGCGCACTTAAATACCTTTCCTTAAAACCAAGCCTTTGCTGTCCCAGCGAATCGAGCCAGCTAATTATATCGCCGGCATCCTTTTTCAGTTTGAGATAGCCCTCCTCAATCAACCAGTTATTAATCATGAAGCTGTGTTCTATCTTCATCATGCCGTGATCCGAAAATATAATCAAATAGCAACCAGTTTCCAACAATTGCCCCACAAAGCGATCTATCAACTCCCAGGCTTCGGCTACCACCTCATCCGTACCATAAAAATGCTGCAAGGTGTTAATATAAAATATGGTCATATGCAGAAAACCATATTCACCGCTGTTAAGCAAATCCAGCAGCAGCTTAAAGCGAATGTTTATCAAAGCGGCAACTTCGGCCAGCGCCTGCTGCTTATCATTCGTATCCACCCACCGCATATCTATCCGGTAGTCATACCGCTCTCGTATTTCCTTCCACCAGGTGTCAGGATAAGTAATCCGCTCATATAAGGCGCTTCGGTCACGATCCAGCGGCGCACCGAAGCCGGACACAATAACCCCGTTTACCGCCTGGGGAGGATAGGTGGTGGGCATATTGATAATGGCTACCCGGTGACCGGCGGCTCCCAGATAATCCCAGAAATCTATCCCCTTAAAGGAA
>JAJRUS010000087.1 GCA_024277675.1 bacterium
CGGTCTCTTTCTTTAGCATGTAACTCCTCCTGGGTTGTGTGTGTTAGTTACATGCATATTATATCAGGCATATCGTGTTATTACAACTATATATTAACGACTTTTTGCATAATGTCCCCTTATTGGCGACACCCCCATAATACTATGCCTTACCTTTTTCTTGGTAATCGTCCCCTTCAATCGGGCAAAGATTATCCCTACCAGACTTAGCTGTTCCTCTGGTTTTAACAGCTTGATTTATTTGATATAGTCATTATAGGTAAGTTGCCTCTTTCTGGTAGCCATTGATTTACCCTTTATTTTGTGAGGTCAGGTCTTGGTGGTTAGTCCGTTTAGCTAAGAGTTTTTCCTCATGATAAAATTCTTTGATTATTTCTTCAATTCGTTCGATTAAATCCAATCTTCCTAATTCCCTCCTGCCAGGTTGAAGCTTATCGACAAGTTCTAAGGTAATAGCCTCCATTTTATCCGTTCGTTCGGGATGAGGCCTGTCATAAAAAGCTGCATCATAAGCTGCTTTCCGGGCTAAGGAAATAGATTGCCAATAAACATTGTCAGGAATGGAAACTTTTGAATCAAGAAGTCCAATAAGTTGGGTAGTATGCTGGTAAAAATCCTGGTAGCTATTCAGCTTCCTTATCCAATATTCCTTCCTTTGGTCTTTTCTGAAAGAAAGGCGATAAGAAACCCACTGTAAAACAAGGGCAAAAATTGCCCCAAGTAAGAAGCTTATATATGGCCAGGCATTTTGCATTTTCTCTTAAGCAGCCTGTTTTTCTGGCAATAAGGTTATCTGGATAACTGGCAGAAAAGGAAGGTGTATAGCTTTACCACTTTCTAACAACGGTTCAAGTATGGGATCAAGCTCTTTTAAGACATCAAGCTCAATATAATTCTCGCCGCAAGCAGGACATACTTCAGCAGGAATGTCCTTGACTTTTACAACAACATTTGACCCTTTACGGGTGTAGTCCTCTGAAATCAATTTATGTTCGGTTTCAGCATTGCACTCCCGACACCTCATAGCCTATCTCCTGGTTTGAAAATTAACCCATTTAGCCGAATCGGGCACATATGCGGTTATAATTACTATTTCTGGGTCGCTCTCTGCATATTCAAGGCAGATATGTGCTGGTAAGTTATCGACAAGTGCGGCATATAACAGGCAACGATTCCTATCAGGATAATCCTCTATTACTTTACCTTTCATTAACACATATTCTAAATCCTTACCAGACAACCCATCCTTTCGCCCTTCTATTCTGGCGTGCTGAGACACCCTAACCTTAATTAGACCTTTTTTGATGTCTAAACGAAGCTGTTGAAACTTTATTTTAATTACTCCGTAATTGTTAATCCACAAGTTTCTGTTTCACGCAACGGGCGGCTTCAAATTTTTTCTGTAAGCCCTGAGCATTACCGTTCTTAATATGCTGCTTCAGCCGATCTAACACTTGCTGGAAACAGTCAATGGCATCCACAATATGTTTATTATTCGAAAGACAAATATCACGCCACATCACCGCATCACTTTCGGCAATACGGGTAAAGTCCCGAAAACCCCCGGCAGATAAGGCTATAAGCTTATTATCCTGAGCATCAAGCTCAGCCACTGCGTTAACCAGCGTATAGGCTACCATATGCGGCAGATGACTGATAACCGCCAGGGTGCGGTCGTGCTCTCAGGCATCCATAAGCACCACCTGGGAACCAAGTTGTTCCCACAATTCCTTAACCCGCATCAAGGCATCATTGTTTGTCCTGGAAGTAGGCGTCAGGATAGTTTTAGCGCCCCGAAACAAATCAGCCGAGGCGGCCTCAACCCCTGAACTCTCCCGGCCGGCAATGGGATGGCCGCCCACAAAATACACATTAGGGGGTATAAGCCTTTCCGCCGTTTCTATTAGCTCGGTTTTGGTACTACCCACATCGGTAAGCACCGCTCCGGGTTTTAAGTGTGGTATTATCTGGGGCAAAAGCCCAAATATAACCCCCATCGGAGTAGCTAATATCACCAGGTCAGCATCAGCAACCGCCTTGTCCAGCTCCAGCCCATATGCATCTATAGCTCCCATATCCTGCGCTTTTTCAAGGTGAGCCGGCGTACGTCCGAATCCCACAACGGTCGCGGCTATCCCTCTATTCTTACAGGCTAAGCCAATCGACCCTCCGATCAGGCCCACCCCGACAATAGTTATCTTTTTAAAACTCATTCAAAATGCTCCGCTGGGATTTAATTCAAGGCGCCCTAAATCTCTCTGCCAACCGCAGCAGCCACCGTTTTAATCTCGTTCATTAGGTTGGCAAATTTAGCCGGCAACAAGGATTGAGTCCCATCAGATAAAGCGTTACCCGGATCATTATGTACCTCAATCATTAAACCGTCCGCTCCGGCGGCTATAGCGGCTTTCGTCATTGGCAGCACCAATTCCCAACGCCCCACCGCATGGCTGGGATCAACCACCACCGGCAGATGAGAAAGCTCTTTAATCACCGGAATAGCGCTTAGGTCCAGCGTATTACGGGTATAATCCTCAAATGTTCTGATCCCCCGTTCGCACAGAATAACATTATAATTGCCCTGGGACATGATATATTCGGCCGACATAAGCAGCTCTTTTATGGTTGAACTCATGCCTCGTTTTAATAATACCGGTTTTTTATGCTGACCTACCTCCGTCAGCAATCTAAAATTCTGCATATTACGAGCGCCAATCTGAATCACATCTGCATATTTAACCAATAGCTCAGTATCACGGGGGTCCATCAATTCGGTTATTACTTTAAGGCCGGTCTTTTGGCGAGCTTCGGCCAAATATTTCAGCCCCTCCTCTCCCAGGCCTTGAAAGGCATAGGGCGAGGTACGGGGTTTAAAAGCTCCTCCACGCAGGCAGGTAGCGCCCGCCTGCTGAACCCCGGTGGCAATTTCAAGCAGTGAATCCGCAGACTCCACCGAACAGGGCCCGGCAATCACCGCTATCTTGTTCCCCCCTATCGCTACTCCATCCAAATCTATTACGCTGTTCTCGGGTTTGAATTCCCGGCTTACCAGCTTATACGGCTTTAAAATCGGCATTACCTTCTCCACGCAGGGCAAGGCGGCTAGTGGTTGATTTCTTATAATGGATTCATCGCCTATCACCCCAATAATGGTTCGTTCTTCTCCCTTTGAAACGTGTATGCCTAAGCCTAAGGTCTCAACTTTTTTTCTAATATTATCCACTTCCTTCTCCCCGGCATTTTTTTTAAGCACGATGATCATTTTCCCGCTCTCCTTGGTTATATCCATTTTATAATTAAATAACCTTATATATATGTACTGAATCGAAAAGCAAATATAGCATGGCAAAAGCAAAAAAACAAGCTTAAGCTTCCACCACTTCCTTAAAAAGTGTTGACAATGGAGTAGGTTTTAGCTATTATTTTTTATGATAATCTAATATAAGGAGAATCGTTAAAGGTGATTGAGCATCAACAGGTAATGAAAAAGGCAACGGATACCCCCTGGAATGTTATCGATGAGGAAGCGGTAGTACTTAATTTGGATAGCGGACATTATTACATCCTCAACGAGACAGGCTGCCGGATTTGGGAACTGTTAGATGGTGAAAAGACGGTAGCCAATATAGCCGGCCATATATCGCTGGAATATGAAGTGACCGAAGAAACAGCGGCCGGCGATATCGTCAGGATTCTGGAAGAATTGCTGGAGGAAAAGTTAATAGAGCCGGTCAACTAAATTCCGCCGGCTATATAAATCAGGCCGGGATTCCGGTTGTTCTATTAAATAAACTATAATAAGAAAACAATAGCCATTTATGAAAAAGCAAGGCTCAACTCATTTTTTTTGCGTTTTTTTTAGCAAAATCCAAGACATTATTTTATGGGGCCGCATATTTGCTCTGATCTGCCAATTACCCCTGTTGTTCAGACTATTTAGCATTCAATCTCTGCTCAAGCTATTAACCCCCAAAAACACAAATTCGACCGTTAATCCGAACCGGCAAGAGAGAATTATTAAATGGACCGACACTATTTTAGGCTGGAATTTTTTCATCTTCAGCACTTCCTGCTTGAAAAGATCGCTGGTGTTGTATCATTTTCTTAAAGCGTCCGGGTTGCCTTTGCAAATAAATTTCGGGGTGCGCAAATCAGCGAAAGCTGCCGGAGAACCGTGGCCATTATTGGACGGTCACGGTTGGCTCAGTCTAAGCGGCCAGACATACTCGGAAAAAAATGAACCGCTGGATACATTTAAACTGATTTATTCTTTTCCGCCATTACAACAAGCGGAATAATATATCCGGCCTAATCGGTTGCGGTGAAGTTTATCAGAGCATAATGATTTTTTCTCTTAAGGAGTTTTAAAGTTGGGTAATATTAATAATGCAAGCCCGCAAAAGAGAAAACCATATCAGCCACCGGTAATAGATAAATATAAATCATTACAGGAAATCACCGCCTGTACTTGTGTGTGGAGTACAATTAAAGGCAGCGCCACTACCTGCGGTTGTCCGGATATCAGGCCTCGTACAGGCCCGGTAGATATCTGTGCCTGCGATTTTAAGTAGTAGTTTAAACTTGAAAAAGGAAACGGCTCCTTATGAGGCTTTTGCCAACCACTTTTTCTAATCGATTGGCGAACTGAAAATGACCAAGCAACCAAAGAGAAGGAAATACCATCCTCCAAAGTTGCAGAAACATGATACATTGAAAAGCCTTACCCAAAGTGACACCTGGACTTTCAACGGTACTTGTCTGGGATATAATTCCAACAAGGGGGCCTGCACTTACGGCTTTGACTGCGAGTAAAACTTGAGGGCTGATTTGGCGGACTACGGGCTTGAGGGCTGATTTGGCGACTACGGACTTGAGGGCTGATTTGGCGACTACGGATTAAACCGGCAGGGTGAAATTTATGAATCAGGAAACAGACAGCAATAAAAAGAAATATATTCCTCCTCGAATGAAAATTTACAGTTCGTTGAAGGATATCACTGCCGGAGAAACGTGTCTTTGTAGTGATGTTGTTTGTCCGGTCTACTGCTCACAGTATACTTACCCCTTGGATTTGTCCCAATATGGCGTATATTGTCCCCGAACAAAGCAATTGTAATAAAAACAAGGCATAGTTGACATTCCAACAGCTTCTCCATTCTTAATTTTGTCTGCTTACCCTCATTAGCCAATATCCTATGAAATATAACCGGCAAACTGAAATTTCTCTTAACGAGAGCGAGCTGCCCTATGTCAAGGATTATCAAATTCACCAAATCAAGTTGCGCCTGCTGAGCAACAACCCCGATATATTAAATGCTATTCATGAATCACTGTTTCATTTTGAACTTCCAACTGACCATCCACATCCACCTCAAATAAAATTTGGTCTACAAGTAGTTGAAGCCGCCGCTATTCCTCCACCCGACTTTCCAGCTAACCTCAAGCTGGTCTCTTTTGACGAGATACAAAAATATTATTCCGGCGGAAAAGGGATACTATACACCATATCCCCTGATAAATTCATGGTAACCTGTAACCTGAAAACCTTGAACGCCATCGGCATCATAAGCTCCAAACATGCCAATTATCGTTGGCTGATCTTTCATCAAGTGTTCTATCCCATATTGGCCGAAATGCTCAAGCAGTTGCACCTTTTTAACATACATACGGCGGCTGTAAGCCACAATGGCGCCGGAATTATGTTTCCAGCTCAAGCCAAAAGCGGCAAGTCCACTATCACCGTCACTATGTTGCAAGCCGGCTTCGACTTTTTATCGGACGATATTTGCTTTGTCAAAAAAGACTCCTCCAGATTAGTGCTGCTCGGTTTTCCGGAACCTATTAAAATATGGGATGAATTCATTCAATTATTCCCGGAGTTGGCCTTTTTACAAGACCAGCAGGGTTGTTCGCATTTCAAAAAAAGTTTCAGTGTAGAGCAGGTTTTCCCAAATTCAATCCAGCTTCAGGCAACCCCGGAATTTCTAATTTTACCTCAGATTATCGATTCTCCCAGCAGCCAATTGCAGCCCGTCTCCAAAACCGAGGCCCTGGTGGAACTGGTTCCCCAGAGCTTAATGGTAGCCAATAAAAATATTGTCAAACACCATCTGGAAATTCTCACCCAACTGGTAGATACATGCAACTGTTTCCGGCTGAAGGCGGGGCGGGATATATTGAGCATCCCGCAGTTGATAAAAGACATCCTGTAGTCAGTTTCACTCTAACCTCAACACTGCCAACCAGATGCCCGAAATTAATCACCCCCCCTCAAGCTCGACATCCCGATATTATTTAATAGGCGGGCTATTTCTGCTATGGTTACTGGTACGAGGAATCAGCTTTGGATTATCACATAATTATAGCTTCGACGCAGTAAGCAGGACCACCATCGCTGAGGGCTGGCTGAAAGAGCCGCGCCTTATTCCTTACGGGCCCAGGCAAGCGCCCACTCAATATGCACCATTACCCATTTACCTGATGGGCTTATCACTGTATTTAGTAAACCAACCCCATCTTTCACCACGTCTGGTGAGTCTGCTTTTTGGTTGTTTCACGCTGCTGCCTTTATACCTCTTGCTTAAGTTGGAATTTGACCGGCGCACGGCATTATGGGCCGCTTTGTTCGGGGCCTTCTTCAGTTTACATATAAAAAGCAGTGTGGTGGCCGGCAGCGAGGCTATTTTCTGTTTTTTCCTTTTATGTGGAGTATACCAGACATTTAAGTTCAAGCGCCATCGGCAACAGGCAAACCTGATACTGGCGGCGGTGTTCATCAACCTGGCGGTTATGTCCCGTTACACCGGGCTTATCTATATTCCGCTGTTGGGCCTGTTAATCCTGGATCGGTCTCAGCTTAAGACCAGCCTGAAATCAGTAGTTTTATTTTCAGCCATGAGCCTCTTATTTTTTGCCGGCTGGCTCTGGTTGCATTATAACCTTATGGGAGACGCCTTATATCCACTTAAATACATCTTAAGCGAACATATTAAGGTGACAGGTCAATTCAGGGGAATGGAGAAGCGGCTTTACTATTTTGTTTTCTGGCCGATAGTAATAACCCTGAGCCTTACCCCTTTCATAGCCGGACTATCGGTGATGGGTATGCTGGACAGTCTGCGTGAAAAGAAACACCTGGGGTTTTTGTGCTTGATTATCGGGCCATATTTATTTTTTATGTATCGCTCGGTAGTTTTAGGCAATTTCTTTCTCATGCCCAGATTCGTAATTGATTCCAGCATATTCCTGTTGCCTTTTGCAGTAATCGGGATGGAGAAGCTGCAACCCTCCCTGCCTCAACCCTGGCGGGGACACCTCCCCAAGCTTTTAATCGGCAGCTCTATATTGTGGTTACTGCTTTTAGCAGTTCTCTCTCATAGCAAGCTAACGCCTCTGGCGGAGAAAATGCGCGCGGTATCTCCCCTGTCACTATTAGAACCGGGGCAAACACGAACAGCCGCTTTTCTGAAAAATAGGCCGTCCCGGCAAAAAATTATTCTGGACCACAACCCTACCTGGGGAGAACTGGAGCTTATGTTTTATGCTTCTCTGCCTAAGGAGCATTTCATTACCAACATTCGTCGGACTAGAGACTTAATAGATTATTTAAAGCGCAACAACCCGGAATATCTCATTCTATTGCCCCAGGGACAATTATCCCAAGGGCTGGATCAACTGAAGCTTCAACTCATAGCTAAAAAATGCGGGCTTAAAATCAGGCTGATTTTTAATGAGGGCGGCTATCGTCTATACCAGCTAATAACCTTTCCAGGCAAGCGCCCGGATCAACCACATTAAAACCACAAAATTATCCAGAATAGTTAAGCAGTCGTTTATTGGTTAGATTAACTAACGCCCATAACATATCCAGCGGAAGTTGCTGCTCAGCGGTAGCATCAAATAGCAGGGTTATCTTGGCCGGGAACTCATCATCGGCACCCCAGAGCAA
The DNA here is from genome assembly GCA_024277675.1 of bacterium. GTDB lineage: Bacteria > SZUA-182 > SZUA-182 > SZUA-191 > JAJRXT01 > JAJRUS01. Next base: position 7,949 of record JAJRUS010000087.1, read on the forward strand.
ATAGGTCAGCGGGATACGAGGTAACGCCGGCAGGCTGAAACCGGCATCAGCCATTTGTTGCGGCCGGCCGCCAATAAGCTTTCCGGCTTGCTGGAAACTTTCCATATCCCGACCATATTTTTCCTGCAATGGATTCAAGTTGAAACCGTGGGGGCCGCGGAAAAAGAAATCGCCGCCGGTAAGTTCATGTGGATTTACCAATCTACCGGCTAACGGGAGTTGCTGCGCCTTAAGCAGATATTGGATGATAACCAGTTGCAGTATGAAGGGGGCCGGCTCTTTAGTGATGGTTTGGGTTATGGACCTGTTTTGACAATCTACCAGAAAGTTTTGCCCAATGGCTGATATCTCCCAAACATCCCGCTTCCGATTAGCGCCGCTACGCTTGGTTATATCTGCTGTGTCCCTGACGGCCAATTCCCGCCAGAGTTCTTTTATAGGATTTTGGGGAGCGGTAAGTTTGTTTTCAGACATTAAAAATAGCCGGGGTCAGGATATGAACTGCACTATAAAAATATTTTCAGCGTAAATCACCATTCTTATATGGCGGTTTCCTCGCATTCCAGGGAGGAAATATATTCATCTGTAAGACAGGTTGGTATATCGGCTTTCTTCAGGCATTCAAAACATTTTTTTGGATTATACAGGGGGGTGCTTATATATTTTTCCCCGCCATCCGGCAACACCACCACTACCACCCCCTCGGAAATGCCTTTGGCTACCTGAATGGCGCCATGCATAGCGGCGCCGGAACTTATCCCGCAGAAGATTCCCTCTTGTAAGGATAGCATCCGGGCAGTTTCAAAGGCATGTTCATCAGCTACAAATATTTTATCATCATGAGCCGCCGGATCATATATTGAAGGAATATACTGGGTTTCCATATTCTTTAACCCCTGTATCTTTGATTTAGGGTTGGGAGAAACCGCCACAATTTTCACTCCAGCGTTCTTCTCTCTCAAGCGCCTGGACACCCCCATGATAGTACCAGTGGTACCTAAGCCTGCCACAAAGTGAGTAACCTTTCCATCTGTTGCTTCCCATACTTCCTTGCCGGTGGTTTCATAGTGGGACAGCACATTATATTTATTGCTGAATTGACCGGGAACAAAGTATTTGGGGTCTTTAGCCATCTCTGCCACCAAATCCTCGGCCCCATCCATCCCCTTAGCCCCGGGGCTTAGCACTATCTTGGCTCCAAAGGCATGCAATATTTTCCGGCGCTCGATGCTCATAGTCTCCGGCATCACCAGTGTACAGCGATAGCCCTTCACCGCACAAATCATGACCAACCCGATACCGGTATTGCCGCTGGTGGGTTCAAGTACGATCTTGTCCTTGGTCAGCGTACCATCCTTTTCAGCATATTCAATCATATACTTGGCAATCCGGTCCTTAACGGAACCGCCTGGATTGCTGCGCTCTAATTTAGCATATAACGACACTTTATCATTACTTTTAAATAAACGATTAATCCTTACCAGCGGGGTGTGTCCCACTAAATCAGCTATATCATTGTATACATCCATCAGCTAATACCTCCGGTTTATAAAGGGTGATAGATTAATTTTGATAATGCTCAAGCTTAAAACAGCCTCGGCAATCCCGGCTTATTTATAAATAGCTTCTCAAAGAATAGGCATGAAAAATCTACTCATTATCAGCATTGTCCGGTTAGGTTTTTGCACACAGCAAAAAACAATCAAAAAATGATTTTGTCAGCAGGGACGATTTCCCTTTCCGGTTTCGGCCTGGGGACAGGCCGAAACATCATAAATCTACTCATTATACATTTATTAGATGAAACATGGAAGTGTAAAAACGGGGGGGTGCAATGCTTATTTATCTATTAAACCGACAAATCTGGGTTTTTAATATAGACATTCATTATCATTGCCAATATTTAATATTTGCGTGTTGTTGTTCTATATCTTTTACGGATCTTTTTATAGCCGACAATATCTGGTGGTATGTTTCTGTGCCGTATACAAGCAAAAGGATTTGATTCAATGTCCCCAGGATATTATTTTGAACATCATTAAAATTATGCTCTAACATTTTAACTCACCTCCCGGATAAATTTGGGGTAGCTAATAATTTAGAGAATATCTATGCCTTATGTTTTTAGCCTCTATTAATATAGATTGATCTAATGCCAATTATATTCCGTAATACTTTTAGAATTATCTGCCTGCGGAATAAATGGTGCGCCCGAAAGAACTCGAACCTCCGGCACAGGGATCAGGAATACCTTGCTCTATCCATGCTGAGCTACGGGCGCATTATTATCTATTGTATCCTGAATATAGTACATCATTTGGTTTTAATACCCAGCCTTTATTCAACCCGCTATATATGCTAATATATAAAGTATCAATCCCTAACCCCTCAAGGAGAATGAAGATTGGCGGTGAATGATAAGAAAATTTCCAACATCAAGCGCTTAAGGCAAATTGTCAATAGCTTTGCAAAACATGGCCTGGGACATCTGATTAAGCTGACCGGCCTGAATACTTATATATCTGTGGGTAAGCGGCTGTTGTCAATAAAAGAAAGCGAGAAGCAGGTACAATACACCACCCCGCAACGGATGGTAATGGTTTTTGAAGAGCTGGGGCCCACCTTTATAAAACTGGGGCAGATTTTAAGTACCCGCAAGGATCAACTACCGCCGGAATATATCAATGAATTTGAAAAACTGCAGGACAGCGCCACTCCCCTACCCTTTGAAAAGCTGGATATGGTCTTTGAAACAGAATTCGGAAAAAGTACTGTCGATGCTTTTGATTTCATAGACAAAAACCCAATAGCATCAGGTTCAATCGGTCAGGTGCATGCAGCCCGGCTTAAAACCGGCGAAGATGTAGTGGTTAAAATCAGGAAGCCCGGTATTGAACACATTATAAGCGCCGACATAAAAATACTGTACTTCCTGGCTAACCAGATTAAAAAGATGTTATTCAAAGATAATGAAATGCTTTGTCCGGTTGAGCTTGTAAGAGAGTTTGAGAAGGTAATAAACAACGAGCTTGATTTTGTTTTAGAAGGCCGGAACATTGAACGCTTCCAACATAATTTCGCCGAAAACCCCAAGGTGCATTTTCCGAATGTATACTGGGAATACTCCTCGTCGCCAGTATTGGTAATGGAGCGGATAGAGGGAATCCCCATAGGAAATATCCAGCGCTTAAGAGACAATGGGCATGATTTGAAGCAGATTGCCTATGAGCTTTTCCAGCTTTCGCTACAGCAGATGTTTATAGATGCTTTCTTCCATGCCGATCCGCATCCCGGAAATTTCATAATCATGGAAGCCGGGGTAATCGGCATAATCGATTGCGGCATGGTGGGTTTCATGGAAGAGTATTTTGTAAATGCCTTCATCGATTGTTTTGCCGGCCTGTTTTTAAAGGATTATGACATGGTGGTAAATGGCTATATGGCGGTGGGCACCATTAATGAGGATATTGATCTGGAGGCGTTTAGAAACGATATCCGAAACTTTGCCGAACACTATATGAGTATCCCGCTTAATACCATGAGCATTAGAACGCTTATGGATGATGCCATCGAAATCGGGGTACGCAATAAAATGAAATTTCCGGCAACCATGCTTTTTACCAGCAAAGCGCTGATCACCATTGAAGGGACTATTAGAAAGCTTGACCCGGCGTTTGATTTTGTGGGCCATAGTACCGAGTTTGCCAAGACCTTGGTTATAAAGAAAAAATTTGATCCGGGCAAACTTCTTTCGGATATGATTAGTTTTATCTCCGGCATGTCGGTTCTGTTTAAGGCACTTCCCCGGCAGACTTCAAAAATTCTATCGCTGGTGGAAGAGCAAAAAATCGCCATAAACATAAACATAATAGGTTTAGATGATTTTCAGAAAAAGGTTGAAAGCTTTACGGCTTGTATTGCCTTGGCGGTTATCTCAGCCGGACTAGGGGTGGCTTCCTCGCTGGTTATTCAGGCGAAAATAGCGCCGCTTGTATTTGAGGTATCGTTGCTTGGTATCTTTGGTTACTTGATGGCGGTGGTATTGGGTATATGGGTAGTTTATCTGATTACCAGGAAGGCTAAATAAAATTAGCATAATTACCAAGTTGACAAACACAGCTCACAACGTTAAACTATTTTATAGATATATTTAACCAATTTCAAACCCGATCTATTCATAAACTTGTATAAGTTTTGCTAGACCCTTTATTTGATAAGCACTTAAGGCCAACGTCCATTAAGGCTTTGTTTGCAAAAAAATTAAGGATAGGAAGCTGATAAACTAATCGTTTTCAACTAAATGTGGTTTAGCCAATGATAAGACCCGAATTTTTCGGGCAAAAAAGGTTGGAAATTATGGCTTTTGTAAAAATGCTTGCCAAGGGGCAGGTGGTTATCCCGGCAAAAATCAGGAAACGCTGCCACATAGCCCCCGGAGACAAACTACAACTCATGGAATATAACGGCATCATCTACTTGATTCCTCCGGTGGATGACCCGATTAAGGCCGCTTGCGGTCTACTGCCCAAGAAGCCCTCGCTGTCCGCCCAACTTCTTAAAGAACGGCAAAAGGACTTTGCTTGAGCGATAAAGAGTGTTATGTTTTCGACAGTTTCGCCTTGCTCAAGCTTTTTCAACAAGAGTCCGGCTGCGAAAAGATAGTCAACCTGCTGGAACACATTAAATCCCACAAGCTGGTCAAATACTTAAACGCCATCAACCTGGGCGAAATCATCTACATCAGCAAGCGGGAATTCGGCGAACAATACAAAATGGAAATTCTGGCCAGTATAGAACGCTTGGGATTTACCATCCTTCCCACCCCCAACGAATTAATTTACAAGGCCGCTGAATATAAAGCCCAATACGCCATTTCCTACGCCGACTGTTTTGTCCTGGCGGAAGCCATAGAACATAATGCCGTAATCGTCACCGGCGACCCGGAATTTAAAAAGGTTGAAACATTGGCAAATATTTTTTGGGTGTAGGCACTATCCACCTGCGGTGGGGCAGTTAAGTGTGGCATCCCCGGCTTTTGTCCAGGTAGCTGAATATCTACGGGGTCGGCCATGAATTAAAGTAATTAGTTGAATATACTGATGTTATTGCATGAATGTCAAATGTTGACGGGCTGTTGCCCAAATCCAGGGATGCGTTTTTGGGGTAATTTTCTGACTGGGTACCGTTTTGTCCTTGTCAGCAATGCATCTTTGAAATACAATTAGTTAATGTAGGGGCGGGGTTCATCCCCGCCCATGATTCGGGAGGGGACA
>JAJRUS010000088.1 GCA_024277675.1 bacterium
ATGCCTTTAGCTCAACGTTGCTGTATAGCATCTATCAAAAGCATGAGTTGATAAAAGAAATTGGCCTGAATGTGGGCAAACAGCATGGTATTGAATTCTACTACCAGGATTTCCGCCCCGGCTGGCGTGAAGGGATTTCACTTTCCAAAGAGTACGATCTCTATCGACAACAGTACTGCGGTTGCATTTATAGTGAACGGGATCGGTACAAGCCCAAAACCACCGAGCAATCAGAGTTGGCATAACTATGTACTTCAACGTGTCCGGAAAATACTTACCTTCACCGTCATTTTAAACCTATTAGGTTGTAAGTAGATGACCATTCCCTTTGATCCATACAAGCTGGATAACTATGACTATCAACTGCCGCCGGAGCTGATCGCCCAAATCCCAATTGAGAGACGTGATGAATCACGGCTCATGCTGGTGCAGCGTGAAAGTAGCTGTATTACACACCGCCGCTTTTCCGATATAATCGAGTATCTGCCGCCCGGCAGTGTGCTGGCGCTTAATGACACCAAGGTGATTCCCGCCCGGCTCTATGCCCAAAAACCAAGCGGGGGGAAGCTTGAAATCCTGCTGATTAAATCGCTGGCTGCCGACACCTGGGAGGTTATGGTAAAGGGTAAAGTAAAACCGGGAACTGAGTTTATGGTGGCTGACCGGCTTAGCGGCAAGGTAGTAGGCTTACGCTCACCCGGGCGCTGGCAGGTAAGCTTCGAGCATACGGCTGACTTTAAGCGACTACTGGCGCAACTGGGCCGTATTCCCCTGCCGCCATATATTAAACGCCCACCGGGGCAGGACGATAGCCGGGATCGGGAGCGCTATCAGACGGTATACGCCGCCACCGAAGGAGCCATCGCCGCTCCCACCGCCGGGCTGCACTTTACTGAAGCAGTATTGGCGGAGCTGGCCCGACGCGGGGTGGAAATTGTTTATCTAACCCTGCATGTGGGGCCGGGTACCTTTCTGCCGGTAAAAGAGCCGGACCTGCGCCGCCACCCCATGGAGGCCGAATATTATATTATTCCAAAAGATACGGCCAATGCCATAAACCGGGCGCGGGAGGAAGCCCGCCGGGTGATGGTAGTGGGCACCAGTACCCTGCGTGCACTGGAAAGCGCTCAAAATAAGGCGGGCCTGATTGAAGCTAAGTCGGATAATACCGAGCTTTTTATTTGCCCCGGCTATATTTTCTGTTCCAGCTACGCCCTGTTAACCAACCTCCACCTGCCACACTCTACCAATCTGGTATTAGTTTCCGCCTTTGCGGGGCATGAATTGACCATGCGGGCATATAAAGCCGCCGTATCCCGGAAATACCGCTTCTATAGCTATGGCGATGCCATGCTGATTGTGTGAACATTTAGCCTTTATTCACCCCCACATGCTTTACCTTGAGGCATTGAATGTTAAATGTGGACGGCCTTACCCCGTTATTTTTCCTGATATAACTTGACTTCTCACCCCTATATTGTATCATATCTAGGAGTCTGTCGGACTTTAGGGTTCGTAGCGAGGAAAGTAAGAAACATAGCCCATTTTTTCGGTCATTTGAGGCGAATAGCGTGCCTATTTAACGAAAAGGCTCCTAACGGCTAATTAAAACGATTCGGGCAACAGCCCGCTAAGACCTGACCCCCCTTGTCCATTGTTGAACCTGACATTTTTATAAAGTAAATATTATGCCGCTTACCAAGATTCCAAGCACTTATCGAGGGATGAGGCGTTTAAAGCAAATAGCTGCGGTGTTCATCCGCCATGGTTTTTATGATGTGGTTTCCCGAACCAGCATTCCCCTGATTTCCGGTAATATTTCCAAACTGGAACGTGAGTATCCCGGAAATATAGACGGGGAAACGCTCTCCAGCGCTCAGCGACTTCGTATGTGTTTTGAGGAGTTAGGCCCGACATTTGTCAAGCTTGGCCAGATGCTCAGCCTTGAACCAGACATTATTCCCGCCGATTTTGTCAAAGAATTCAAAAAGCTCCAGGACGAGGTTCCGGCCTTTCCTTTTGAAGATGTTCGGGAAATCATAGAGTCTGAGCTGGGTGAAAAGCCGGAAAAATTGTTTAGCTACCTGAATCCCGTGCCTATAGCAGCCGCTTCCATTTCTCAAGTTCATTTTGGGGAACTTTTCTCCGGTGAAAAGATAGTGGTCAAGGTTCAGCGACCGGATATTGAGGCGACTATCAGGGAAGACATCAAGATACTTAAGAGAATCACCCGCACTATGGAGAAGCGGTTAGCTAACATGGAACTTCTCAATCCAATTGCCATCGTTGATGAATTTGAGAATTTTATCGGTAAGGAGTTGGATTTCACCAATGAGGCGGCAAGCATCGAGCGGTTCACCAATAATTTTAAAGATGATCCGATACTCTGTATTCCTGAAGTATTTTGGGATTTAACTACTTCCCGAATTTTGGTGATAGAGCACTTGGAGGGTCTGGAAATAGACGAAGTGGAAAAGATAAAGGCCGCCGGTCTGGACCCTGACAAAGTCGCCAAAGACGGACTCGATGTCTTTGCCAAGCAGATACTCGTACATGGATATTTTCATGCCGACCCACACCCCGGCAACGCCATGGTTATGCCGGATGGGCGGGTAGGCCTGATTGATTTTGGTATCATTGGATTCATTGACCAGGATTTGATGCAATCACTTGCCAATATTTTTATTGGTTATACAGAACACGATTACGACCGGGTAATTACGGTTCTCAAGAGTATGGGACTAATTACAGACAAGATTGACCTCAAAAACTTTAAGTACGATTTGATGAACCTAAGCGAACCCTTCTATGGTCGCTCGCTCAAGCATATCCAGATTAAAGACGTTTTTGATAAGGTAATTGCTTTAGCGGTGAAATATCGAATACGCTTGCACCGGGAATTGATCCTGCTGTTTAAGACATTAATTGCTATGGAAGGCGTCGGCCGGGTACTTTCTCCGGAAGCAAATATCTTAGAGGCCATGGAACCCTATGCTGTCCAGTTGCTGGAACGAAGCTACGATCCCAATACAATAATGGGTAGCATGCGGTATGACCTCTTCAATTATGCCAAGATTTTAAAGGCATCTCCTGACCTGCTGCATAAGGTTTTGACGAATCTTGCTACGGGAAATCAGAACTTAAACATGACCCATAGGATTCATCGCCTGGATGAGATAGAAAAGCATTATATGCTAAGTTCCAATCGTATTGCGGTGGGAGTGGTGGTGGGAACATCGGTGCTGGCGGGCGCCTGGATGCTCGGCTCGCAACATCAATATCTCCCTGTCTCCATCTCTAGTATAGGGATTGCGAACATTCCTCTGACTATTCTGCTGGGCTTAATCAGCTATACGGTGTCTACTATTCTGGGAGTTTGGCTCGTCTTCACCATCTTTTTTAAATCAAAGCAATAGTTTACCTGATGTAATTGATGGGGTCATGATTGATGGCCTATGCTATGGTAACCATAGTGTAAAGTTAATTTAAACAGGGGTTATGTGCATGAAACCGGATGATCATATCCAATATATAAAAGGGGTCGGCCCCAGGCGGGCACAACTGTTCGGCAAACTCGGGGTGTATACCATCGAGGATGCCTGCTGGCTGCTCCCCCGGTGCTATGAAGACCGCAGCCAGGTTAAGCTCATCTCGCAGCTTGAGCCTGGGGTTATAGCCACCGTGGTGGGTGAGATAAAGCAGGCCCGGGTGCTGACCACCCGCCGCCGGCGCCGTATTTTTGAGCTGACGGTTGCCGACGGCAGCGGGGCGATGACCGCCAAATGGTTCCGGTTCAATACCCGCTATATGAGCAGCTTATTTAAAAAGGGTGAGCGTATTATTCTAAGCGGTACGGTGGAGACCGACCCCTATGGTTTTTTCGGCGGGCTGCAAATGCTGCATCCTGATTATGAAACCTTAAGCCGGGATGAGGACGAGCTGGTGCACACCGGTCGGATAGTTCCAGTCTATCCCACCACTGAGGGTTTCCATCAGAAGGCATTAAGAAGCGTTATGAAGCGCATCGTTGATGAATATAGTTCCAAAATAGCCGATATATTGCCGCCGGAGATTACACATCAATATAACCTTCCGCCCATAGATCAAGCCATACAACAGGTGCACTTTCCGGATAACTCGGCTGGCTTGGAGTTGCTGGAGCAGGGAATCTCCCCGGCGCACCGCCGGTTGGTGTTTGAGGAATTTTTTCTGCTGGAACTGGGGCTGGCCAACCGCCGCCGACAGCTTACCCAGGATCGGGCCGGCATCGCTTTTAAGTCCACCGGTGAGTTGGCCCATAGATTAATCAAGCTACTGCCCTTTAGTCTCACGACCGCCCAAGAGCGGGTGTTAAACCAGATAAGGCAGGATATGGCCCGTCCGCAGCCGATGAACCGCCTGTTGCAGGGTGATGTGGGTAGCGGTAAAACGGTAGTGGCGCTATTTGCCATGCTGGGTGTGGTGGAAGCCGGTTATCAAGCCGCCATCATGGCGCCTACCGAAATCCTGGCTGAGCAGCATTATTTGAATCTGCATCCCCTGCTGGATGAGTTGGGAGTTAATACACTGCTGCTAAAGGGGGATATCAAAAACCAACACAAAAAAACCGCTTATGAGCGTATCGCCAGTGGGGATGTACAGTTGGTTATCGGTACCCACGCCATTATTCAGCACAAAGTCAACTTTCAGCGCCTGGGACTGGCGGTTATAGATGAACAGCACCGTTTCGGGGTCATGCAGCGGGCGAATCTCATCCGCAAGGGTTATCATCCGGATGTACTGGTGATGACCGCCACCCCGATTCCCCGCACGCTGGCGCTTACCGTATATGGAGACCTGACGATGTCGGTAATCGATGAGTTGCCCCCGGGACGGCAGCCGGTAGAAACCAGGCTTTATTACGACCGCCACCGCTCCAAGGTTTATAGCTTTATTAATAAGCAAATTAAAATTGGGGGGCAGGTCTATATCGTCTATCCGCTGGTAGAGGAATCAGAGAAACTGAACCTGAAAGCCGCCACCGATATGGCGGCCCACTTACAGTGGGATATATTCCCGCACTTAAAAATTGGCCTGATTCACGGGCGGTTGAATAGTCAGGAAAAAGAGCAAATAATGCGGGATTTTAAGGCGCAAAGGCTGCATATACTGGTAGCCACCACCGTGATTGAGGTGGGCATTGATGTGCCCGGTGCCTCGGTTATGGTGATTGAGCATGCCGAGCGCTTCGGGTTGGCGCAACTGCATCAACTGCGGGGCAGAGTGGGACGTGGATCTGAAAAATCCTATTGCATACTACTGGTTCATTTCCCGATAACAGAAGAAGCCAAATTGCGGCTTAAAGCCATAGTAAATACGCAGGATGGCTTCATGATCGCCGAGGAAGATTTAAAGATCAGGGGGCCGGGGGAATTCCTGGGCACCCGTCAATCGGGACTGCCGGATTTAAAAGTAGCCAATATAATTAGAGATGCAAGCCTGTTGGAAGCCGCCCGCGAGGAGGCTTTTGCGTTGATAAAAAAAGACCCGACACTAAGCCTTCCCCAACACCAACCGCTAAAAGAAGCGCTGTTGCGCAAATGGAAGCATAAGCTGGAACTGGTGCAAATAGGCTGAAGGGATGGGAACAAATTTTCCCCATCAACTAAGAGGCTTGCCGGGCTTTGGATTGCCCCACCGCAGGTGGGGGGTGAAGCGCCCTTGTAAGATTAATCTATCCTTGACTTATAAAAGCAGAACATATATGATAGTGTTATGCCTAAACCAACCCGTAAACGAATAATTGAAAAATTAAGACTGGATAGAGATTTTTCGGGCCAAGACCTGTCAGGCCTGGACCTCACCGGCATCATTTTATCCGGAGTCGACCTATCTATGGCCAACCTGACCAGGTGCGATTTCAATGGAGTCGATCTCTCAAAAGCCAACCTTTCCGAAGCTATTCTCATTGAGGCTATCTTAACCAACGCCAAGCTTTCTGAGGCTAACCTGACCTGGGCCAAGCTCAACCACACCAACCTCTCTGAATCCGAGCTGCATGGCGCTTCCCTGATTGGGGCCACCCTTTCTCAGGCCGACCTGTATAGGGCGGTACTGGTTGAGGTTAACCTCTCGCTGGCCAATCTTAGTGAGGCTAACCTGACCGAGGTCAATCTTGCCAAGTCAAATTTAAATAAAACTAATTTTACCAAGGCTAATCTTTCCGGAACAGACTTAAGGGATGCCGAGTTTAAAAATGCCAACCTTTCCGGGGCTGATCTATCAGGGGCGGATCTCCGCCGGTGTAAACTAATCAGCGTTGATTTAACCGGGGCCAAGCTTACCGGAGCCAAGCTACATAAGGCATGGTTTTCAAATACCAAACTAAATAATATTATATGCGAATGGGCTGATTTCAGTCCGCTGGGGGATGGAAGTGATATCCACCGGCCTGGTGATCCCGTTTTTGAGCGTATGGCCCGGATCAGGAGGCCCCGGATAATCTTTACTTCAAATACCGAGATTGATACTACTTTGCTGGGTGGTCTTATGAGCCTGGTCAACACTATCCAGCCGCTGAACGCCAAACTCAGTAAAGTTGAGGAAATATCCAGCGGGGTTTCCAGTATTACCTTTGAGGTTGCCGCAGAAAAAAACCCGTTGCCGGCGGTTATAGTTTTGTTTAACGCCTTGGTGAGGTCCGCAAAGATCGACTTTGAAGCGCTTACTCATGAGATGAGCAAATTTGATGAGCCAGCGATTAATGATATACCACTTACGGAGTTGCTTAAAGCTTCACCAGAATTAATAGCTACCTTCGAGCCGCACAATAGACTGCTGGAGAAATTTCGAGCAGGATTTAGCAGTATGACCGCTGACATTCAAGGTGAGACGGTTAGTATAAAGCGTCAGGAAGAACAGCTCCACATTGATTATCGCCAGGCTAAGGTAGCGGCCAAGGCAACTATATGTTCGATGGCGGCTAAAACCTTGGCCTGGATTTTAAGACATTGATTGATTTTTGCAGGAAGGTTATAGTCTCTGCCCGGTTTGAGCATCAAAGAAGTGGCATTTGTCGATAAGGATGTTAAAAAAAGCTTTCCCCGTTTGGTTTATGCCCGCATCAAGTGCAGCAAAGCCTTTCAACTTGATCCCTTGCCAATCCAGGTCCACCCAATATCCGGCGCCGCTGTATTCCGCTAAAATAACTTTAGCTTCATAAGCGCCCCGCTGGGTTGATACCGCAATATCCTCCGGTCTTATGCCCAGAACAACTTTATCGGTGGTGGGGGTATTCTTTGCCTTAGGTGAAAAACTTACCCCATTTACTCTAACCTCCAGCGGATTATTTTTAACTACCGTAGCGGGGATAAACCTCATTGGCGGGCTGCCGATAAAACCGGCCACAAACAGATTTCCAGGCTTAGCATACACCTCTTCGGGCAACCCATATTGTTGCACCTCTCCCTCATAGAGTACCGCAATCCTGTCGGATAGGCTCATGGCCTCCTGCTGATCATGGGTCACATATACGGTGGTGATCTTGATCTCCTGATGCAACCGCTTTAACTCGGCCCGCATTTGAACCCTTAATTGGGCATCCAGGTTAGACAGCGGCTCATCCATCAGGAACACCCGGGGCCTTCTGATAATCGCTCTGGCCAGCGCCACCCGCTGCCGCTCACCACCCGATAGCGCCGCCGGCTTTCTTTGAAGCAGGGCGTTGATGCCTAATAGGCCGGACACCCGCTCCACTTCAGCCGCTATTTCAGCTTGAGGAACTTTTCTCATCTTAAGTGGGAAGGCAATATTATCAAAAACCCGCATGTGGGGGTATAGGGCATAGCTTTGAAATACCAGGGCTACGTCTCTATCTTTGGGGGATAATTGGCTTATAGGTTCACCATCAAAATATATAGCGCCGCCGGTTTCCGCTTCAAGCCCGGCAATCAAATTAAGTATGGTGGATTTACCGCAGCCGCTGGGGCCTACAAAGCTGAAAAACTCGCCATCCCGGATAGTTAAATTGAGGTTTTTGATTACCTGAGTACTGCCGAATTTTTTTTGTATATTTTCAAGTTTAAGCTCAGCCATATCCTACCCCTTAATTGCCCCGGCTGTCAAACCGGCTACGATCCGGCGTTGAAAAACAAGGATCAAAATAACCAGCGGCATAATAACCACTACCGAGGCGGCGGCGATATCGCCCCAGGGCATCTCATGTAATCCGGGAAACAGCGCAATGCCCACCGGAATAGTTCTGGAGGCAGTAGTAGTGGTAAAGGTCAGCGCAAATAAAAATTCGTTCCAGCAGAAAATAAACACCAGAATGGCGGTAGCAAACACTCCGGGGGCCGCAAGCGGCAGCATGATTTTATAAAAAGCCTGAAATGGAGTGCAGCCATCCACCCTGGCCGCCAGGTACAGCTCATCCGGGATAGCTTTAAAAAAATTGGTCAACACCCAGATACAAAGCGGCAGCGAAAAGGTGGTATAGGTTAAAATAAGCGCCCACACACTGTCCCGCAAACCAATCGCCCGGATAACCAGATATAACGGGCTGACGGTGGCAATCGGCGGAATCATGGAGATGGATAGAATAAAGCCCAGGATAACGATTTTGGCTTTCAGCTTTAACTTGGCCAGCGCAAAGGCGGCGGTAGTCCCGAACAACATGGATAGCGCCGTGGTACAACCGGCTACGATAATACTGTTCAGGATAATCCCGGCAAAGGGGTGCTGGGTGAATATGGATACATAATGCTTGCCGGTTATGGTTTGCGGCAGCAGCGGCGGCAGCCTGGTTATCTGCGAGGCAGGCTTCAGTGAAATCAGCAATTGCCACATAAGCGGCGCCAGGCAGAATAGGGCCACCAGGAGGAGCAGGAGACAAAAGCCTAACTTTTTGTAAGTGTTCATGGGGTGTTTTCTCTTTTGAACTGTCGGCTTGAAACAAGCCGACAGTTTTAAGTGTAGCACAACCCTTCCTCTTCAGCTTGGGACAAACCGAAACATCAAGACACCAAAAATATTTTCAGGATTGATAACTTGTTACAGTTAACTGATGTGTATTGTCAGATTTCCTCCTAGGAGTCTGTCGGACTTGACCGGCACAAAACGGTTTAAAGCGATGCCTTAGCGATTTAATTTGATTAAAGTAGCCATTTTGTTTTTGCTATATCGAAAAACGGTATATTTTAATCCTATATGCTTTGAGTTGTCACA